>DAORCZ010000061.1:0-11441 GCA_035345735.1 Pseudomonadota bacterium
GATCGCCACCTCAACGCGCCGGAGTTCGCCTGCGCCATGGTCGAAGCCGGCGCGGCGATGATCACCGTCCACGGCCGCACGCGCACCCAGGGGTTTTCGGGCTCGTCGTCGCTGGACATCATCAAAAAGACCCGCGCCGCGCTGCCGCGCCATATTCCGCTCGTCGGCAATGGCGATGTGAAGACGCTGGAAGACTACATCCGCATGCGTGTCGAGACCGGCTGCGATGCCGTCATGATCGGCCGCGGCGCGCTGGGCAATCCCTGGCTGTTCCGTGATATCCGCGCCTGGCTGCGGGGCGAGACGCCACCCGGTCCGCCGTCGCTGGCTGAGCGGCGCACGGTCTTTCTGCGCCATGTCGACCTGATGCGCACCCACACCCCGGAAAAGAAGATCATCCACGAGCTGCGCAAAGCCGTCGCCTGGTACACCAAGGGCCTCCCCGACTCGGCCGTGCTGCGCGATCAGGCGCAGGCGCCCCGGGATCCGGCCGAGCTCATCGCGGTCACCGCCCGCTATTTCGTCGAGCTAGGCGAGCGGCGGCGGTCGCCCGGTGGCCCCCCGCAATGTGACAATTCTGTGACAGCCCCCGCTCCTGAGACGGGGAATCCCGAACGCCCTACATTGTCACCAGCCGTCGCAGCTTAGTCTGCAAGCGTGCGGATTTAGGCGCATGGGTCGCCGGATCGGCGCGGGAAAAGTGCTTGGCTATGCCTGGGGTCTCAGGCATCCTGCCGTCACAAAAGGGCCGTTTTGCAGCGTTTTCCGGCTACCTTGGATGAACTACCGCCCGTGGCTATCGCAGCGCGGGCAGGGGGCTCATGGCGATACAAGATCTGATTAATTGGCTGCTGCCTCGCGACGACAAGTTCTTCACGATGTTGGAGCAGCACGCCGACATTTTGGGGGAAGCTGCGGCGGTGATGGCCAGCTTTCCCGAGGATGAGGGCGGGGCGCAGACCACCCTCGATCGCATCCACAGTCTGGAGCACCGCGGCGACGATCTCGTGCGCGCCGTCACGCTGGCGCTCGATGAGACCTTCGTCACGCCGATCGATCGCGAGGACATCCACAACCTCGCCACCTCGCTCGACAACGTGCTCGACTATCTCTATGCCGCGGCGCAGGCCTTCGTGGCGTACAAGGTTCACTCCTTTACGCCGGCGATGCGCGAGCTGATTCAGATCTGTGCTGAAGCGGTGACGGTGCTCAAGGATGCGATTCCGTTTATCCGCAAGCGCAAGCTCGAGCGCCTGGCTCCGGCCCGCCTGCAGATCGTCGCGCTGGAGAAGCGGGGCGACGGCGTCTATCACACCGAGATGGCCGACCTGTTTAAGAACCCGGACGTCAAAGCCAAAGAGCTGCTGCGCCAGCAAGCGGTGCTCGACTCGCTGGAAGCCGCGCTCGACAGCTGCCAAGACGCCGCCGACGTGCTTGAGAACGTCGCGATTAAGCATGCCTAGTGGCATGGCGATGGGCCGGCGGGCTGCATCGTCGCTGGCGAGCCGCAAGGCCCGCAGCGGAAGGACACGCTAATGTCCCTGCTTACTCTGTTTGCCTTGGTCGTCGTTCTGGCCATTCTGTTCGACTACATCAATGGCTTTCACGACGCGGCGAATGCCATCGCCACCGTGGTGTCGACCGGCGTCTTGCCGGTGCGCACCGCGGTCTTGATGTCGGCGGTGCTCAACTTCGTCGGGGCGATGACCGGCACGGCGGTGGCCAAGACGATCGCGGCCGGCTTCGCGGATCCCTCGCAGGTGACCCAGGTGACGGTGCTGGCGGCGCTGATGGGCGCCTCGTTGTGGAACCTGCTGACCTGGTGGTGGGGCATCCCCTCGTCGAGCTCGCACGCGCTGATCGGTGGACTGGCGGGTGCGGTGGTGGCGCGCGGCGGCCTGCATGCCTTTAAGTGGGCGACGCTGTCGAAGAAGGTCCTGCTGCCGCTGGTGGTCGCGCCTACCACAGGCTTTGTGATTGGTTTGACGGCGATGATTGGCGTCATGTGGCTGCTTGGGAACTCGCGGGCTTCGACGGTGAATCGACGCTCGCGCCAGGGACAGCTGCTGGCCGCGGCGGTCTTGTCGATCGCGCACGGCAGCAACGATGCGCAGAAGTCGATGGGCATCATCACGCTGGGTCTGTTTTCGATCACCGCGGCGGGCATGGGCGATCAGCTACCGCACTGGATGCTGCCCAAGGGCACGGCCGCGCATCCCATCGTGCCGATGTGGGTCATCATTGTCTGCGCCGGAGCGATCGCGCTGGGCACGGCAGCCGGCGGCCAGCGCATCATCAAGACCATGGGCAGCAAGATCATCCGCATCTCGCCGCTGCAGGGCTGCGTCAGCTCATTGGCGGGCGGTGTGACGATCTTGACCGCGAGTCAGTTCGGCATCCCGGTGTCGACCACGCACTGCATCAGCGCCAGCATCATGGGCGTTGGCGCGGCGCGGCGGCTATCGGCGGTGCGCTGGGGCGTGGCCGGCAACATCTTCATCGCCTGGGTCCTGACGGTGCCGATCAGCGCCGCGGTATCTTATGGCACCTACTGCCTGCTGCGCGTCGTGTTCCCCGGCGGCTAGAGCCGAGCCCCGCTACGGCGGCAAGAGTTCGGGGATGACGGGGCCGCTGCTGCCACCCAGGCTGGTGCCCATCAGCTGAGCGACGCTGGGGGCGATGCTGGTGTGGTCGTAGACCTTTTTGACGGTCTGGGGGCGCAGACCCGGCCCCACCGCGACGGCGAAGATATGGCTGCAGCCGCCGCAGGTCTTCTTGGCGCCAAACTCCGAGACGCAGTGGCCGTGCAGCGTCCACTGATCGGGCTCGGGGTAGTCGTCGCGGCCGTGATCGGTGGTGATGACCAAATAGGTGGTACCGCGATAGACCGGATCGGCCTGCAGCATGGCCCACAGGCGACCGATGTAGTAGTCGCTGGCCCGCAGCGCCTGGTGGTAGTGGAAGATGCCGTAGTTCTGAGTCAGGCGACGCTGCACGCGGCGCTGCATATGCGCCTCTTCATCGGCATCGACGAACTGGATGACGGCGAAGCGGGGGTGGCGGCGCGGAAGCTCGCTGAGCGCTTCCAAGAAGGTGTCGGAGTCGGCGCGCGAGCCGCCATAGATGTCGGGCTTGAAATAGTTAGGGTTCGCGACGAGGCCGCCGCTGGGCAGCGTCGCCCCGGGACCGCTGCCGGCGTCGGCGGGGGCGGCGGCGCCTTCGCTGGGGGCGGGACTGCCGGGGGGGGCGACCTGGCTGAGGGCCGCGCTGTTCTTAAAGCCACAGCTGCGGAAGAAGTCATCGGTCGCTGCGACGGGCGGCAATACTGCGATGTTGCACAGCGGGGCCCACGAGGCAATCAGCGCGACACCATCAAAGCCCAGACCAAGCTGCTTGCGCAGACCCTGAAATACCGTCGGGTAGTGACTGCGCAGATCGGCGGCTGGGGGATAGTTCGAGACGATCTTTTCCTGTCGCCGGCCGGCGAAGATGTCGGCATACCCCGGCAGGCTGACCCCGGCGGGGTTGCTGATCTGAAAGCGCGACAGGAACACGCCGGACTTGCGCAGCGACGTCAGGTTGGGCAGAAGCTCGCCGGCTCGCACCGGCTTGCCGTTGTCATCGATGCCGCGACCGAGCACATCGCGCAGGCGTACTCCGTCGACCAGGACAACGATCACATTGCGGCGATCCGGGGGCGGCACCGGGGCCAGGGCGCCGATCACAGGCGGAGCCGGTGCGGCCGGTGCGGCCGGGGCCACCGGTGCGGCCGGGGCCACCGGTGCGGCAGCGGCTGGTGCGCCAGCCGTACTGGGACTCGTCGCGGGCGGAGTGGGGCTGGCCACCGATGGGGCGGTGGGGGCAGCGGGCGGTTTTTCGGCGGCTAGCTGTGCCGGGGCCGGGGCGGCTGGCGGGGGGGATGGCTGCGGGGCCGCGAAGGCCGCGGTGGCCAAAAGGGCACTCCACAGCGTCAGGGACGGCAGCTTGGTTTGGGCCCTCTGCAAGCTAGGCACGAGAGCGATTCCCATCGGTCGGGGCAAAAAGGATCTCGGCGAGGCGATCGAGATCGGCGTTGTCGGCCGCCCCTTTGCGATACGCCAGGTCGAGAGCGCTGGGGCCAAGCGCGCGATAGACCGCTTCGGCTTCGGCCGAGATGCCGGCCAAGCCGACGAGGTGGCGAGCGACCGTTGCGCCATCGCCGCGCGCAAACGGTCCGGTGAGCGCTGCCGGCAGACCCACCCGCTCGATGTTGTCGACGACCGAGCGAGTGAGCGCGGCCAGGGCTTTTTCGGCATCCGGGCGATGCAGGCCGATGTTGGCCAGCACGTGCGAGGCGACATCCAGCAAGGCCGCGACGTGGCCCGCCGCCAGGACGGCAGCCGCGTGATAGGCCGCCTGCTGCTCGGGCGAGAGCGGCAGGGCGACGCCACCTAGGGCCAGGCACAGAAGCTCGGCGGCCTCGCGTCCGGCGGTATCGCCAGAGATGGCAAAGACCACGCCGCGCAGCGTCTTTTGCGCCACCACCTCTTCCCCGGCCACGAACGAGTGCAGCGGATGCAGCATGCCGACGCCGCGCACGCGCCCGATCTCGGCTTGGAAGATCTCCGCCGGGGGCAGCGCACCGGCACAGTGCAAAAGGACGCTGTCGGGCCCGGCCGCCTGGTGTTCCAGGATGTAGCGCGCCGCCTGCGGGATGGCCTCGTCGCGCACGGCCAGAAGCACGATGTCCGGGGCCTGACGGGGGCGCCCGTCCTGCTCTTCGAACAGCGGGCCGCGGGCGCGCGACCAGTGGCGAAGCTGAAAGCCGGCCTCACTGAGTCCGGCTGCCAAGGCATGGCCCACTGGTCCCGCCCCGACGACGAGCACGCGCTCGCTGCGCTGGGGCTTAGGCGGCGCCTCACTCTCGTCAAATCGCATCGGAATCCTCTCCCTGGCGCCCGTCTTTCGATCGCGGATCAGGCTCACTGGACCGATCCGTGGTGACGTAAAGCGCCTGCTCTTGGATGTACGAAAGAACGCTCTGCGACAGCCAGCCCGTCGGCGCCCCCCCCGCAGCCAGTGCGGCTCGTACCGCCGTCGAGCTAATCGGCGGCAGATCCACAGCCTCGGCGTGGCGGATGTCGCGCGGTCGGGGCAGCTCGCCCGCTTCGATGTGCGGTGGCTCGTTGGCTGACTTGGCGTGGTGGGGTCGGTGCGAGGCGGCCGACTCGTGCTGGCTGCGACCCAGGACGATGAAGCGGACGCGCTCGAAGAGCTCTGCCGCGCCGTGCCAGCGCTCGCGCTCGGGCAGCAGGTCGGCGCCGATGACCAAGCAGAACTCGTGCTCGGGGTGGCGCTCGGCCAGGGCCCGCACGGTGTGCAGGGTGTAGCTGGGTCCCGGTAGCTCGCCCTCGATGGTGCAGACGCGCACGCGGCCAAGGTCGGCGGCGGCGCGGCTGCACATCGCGGCGCGATGCTGGAACGGCGCCATCTGCTTGGCGAAGGGATGCTGGGCACAGGGCAGCATCCACACCTCGTCGATAGCGTGCGTCGACAGCACATACAGGCAGGCCAGCTGATGGCCGATGTGCGGAGGGTCGAAGCTGCCACCGAACAGCGCGATGCGCATGATCTGGTTACTTTACGCCACTTTCTACCTGTAGAGCAGAGCCTGCAGCGACTGGGGGCAATTCCCCCATGCCGACCCGCTGGGGCGGGCGCTGAGCTGAGCGGTTTCCGTCGCTGAGGGGCGGTCGGTGGTGCGCCAGTAGCCGTGGCATATGGCGTGCAAATGCAGGTCCATAGGGTCGGGCATGGTGGGCTTATCCCCTGCCCCGCCGAGAGCAAAGCGAAGCCAAGTACGACTGCCGGTACAGCCGGGGAGGCGATCATGAGTGCGTTGTCAGCGTCACAGCCAGCGGGTGCGGGAACAGAAGGACAGACGGTGGGCGGACAGCCGGTAGGGTCGGTGGGGCGGCGACGGTGGACGCTGGCCGCGCTGTCGCTGGGCCTTGGCCTGTCGCTTACGGGCTGCGGCGGCGCCGAGATCGATGGCCTGGGCGAAGATCTGGGCCCCTATGCCGAGCGGATGCCGTGGGCGGAATTTATGGCCACCGCGGCGATGGACACCGTGCAGGGAGCGACCGATTCCAGTGCTTGCACGACGGCTTCGATTCGCGGCCTGTCGGATCAGATCGTCGCTGAGATGAACTGCATCCGTCCCGGGCTGATGTCCAACATCACCAGCGCCAATGTCTCTTTGACCTCGGCAGCCGCCCTGCCCTATCTGCAGGGTCCGGCCGCGACGGCGCTGAGGCGCGCGACGACGGGACGCAGCCGCTTGCCGCTGAACTCGACGCTGCGCACCGTGGCGCAGCAGTTCATGCTGTACACCTGGTATCGCACTGGGCGCTGTGGCGTGGGGCTGGCGGCGCAGCCGGGGCGCAGCAATCACGAAGACGGCTTGGCCATCGATACCTCGGCCTATAGTTCGTGGATCACCATCCTGCGCGACAATGGCTTCCGCTGGTTTGGCACCGCCGATGATGTTCACTTCGACTACACCGGCGGCGCCGATGCCCAGGGTGTCCTGGCCTTCCAGCGCCTGTGGAACGCGAACAACCCCGGCGACAAGATCGGCGCCGACGGCGTCTACGGCCCGCAGACCGAAGCCCGCATCAAGAAGTCACCGCGCACCGGCTTCGCGGGCGGCGCTAGTTGCAAGTAAATTGCATTTGGTGCTGGGGCGGCACTCGTTGCAAGTAACTTGCATTTGCTGATCGGGGGGCGATCAGTGAATGACGCGCAGGATGACGTCGCGATCGATCAGCTGATCGCCGTCGCGCAGCGGCGCCGGACCGAGCACGCTGCTGTGATCTTGGCGCTGCCAGATCACCGTCGGGTGGCCGCTCCACCACAGCTCGCGGTGGGCGACCCAGACTTGACCCCAGCGCATCGCTCCGCCCAGGCGTTCCAGCGGCGAGCCGCGCGTCGGTAGCTGCTGCCACAGCATCAGCGTCGCCGGCACACCGACGGCGTAGTCATCGCGGCGCTGCAGCAGCACGCCGGGGGGGGGATCTTCTTTGGGGTCGCCGTGAATCAGTGTGATCTGCACCGCCAAGTGCTGCCCCAGGTGCAGCAGTGTGCCGTCGGGCAAGCCGGTCATCCGGGCCCCGACGCGGCGGTCGGCGATGAAGGTGCCGTTGCTGCTCTGATCGAGCACGCTTAAGCGATTGTCGAGCCAGATCAGCACCGCATGCTCGCGGCTGATGGTGCCGGTGATCAGGTCGTGCTGCGGTGAGGGCTGGGCCTGACAGACGACATCGCACTCGCTCTGCTTGCCCAGCACGGCACGTGGGCCGACCACGATGTCGATCATGTGCTCGGGCTCCGCGCGGCTGAGGTCCCCATGTGGGGCGCCCTCGCCGCCGCGCAGCAAGCGATACCAGCGCGGGGAGCGACGTCGCTGCGCCGGGCGGATCGAGGCCTTCTTGGGCACGGTCAGGGCCAGCGTGAATTCCTCCAGCATGGCGGTGGCGCTGGCGAAGCGGGCGGTCGGCTCTTTGGCCAGGGCGCGCACGAAGAAGGCATCCAATGCCTCGGCGTTTTGCACCTGCGGGGCCAGCGTGCGCAACGGCGGCACGGGAGCGCTGCGATGAAGCTGAAGCAGCGTGCGCGGATTGTCCGCGACAAAGGGCGGCCGGCCCGCCACCGCCTCGTACAGGATGACCGCCAGGGCATAGCGGTCCGAGGCGGCATCGACCTGCTGTCCATCGGCGCACTGCTCGGGGCTGCGATAACACAGGGTGCCGGGGGCGAGCGGTAGCTCTAAAAGATCCGTCGCCAGCACCTTGGCCAAGCCAAGCTCGCTGAGCACCAGGCGATGCCCTGCCCCATCGGGCTCAAGCTGCAGGCTGCTGGGGGTCAGCTCGCCATGGCACAGCGACAGCGCGGCGGCGCGATCCAAGAGGTCGGCCACTGGCAAGAGCAGGGTCGCCAGCGTGTCCGGGGTCGCTCCGTCGCTGAGATAGCTGCGCAGGTCGCTGCCGGTCAGCGGATCGGTGGCCAGCCAGGGAATGCCGGGCCCGCTTGTGCTGCTGCCTCCGGGCGGGGGCGGCTGGGCCAGGCCGAGCCCCGGCGGGTCGCCTCCCGGGCCGCGCTCGGCGGTCAGCGGCAGGACACCAAAGGCATAGACCGCGGCAGCGTGCTTGTGGTTGAGCAGCATGGCCCGCTCGGCGCTGCGACGAAAGCGCTCAAGATAGGCCGGCGTGCGGCAGGCGTCCGACGACAGCACCTTGACCACCACCGTGCGACCCTGCGGCCTCTGCTCGGCAAGAAAGCTCTCGCCGTGTAGCTCTTCGCCGAGCCACGACAGCAGATGCAACTGGGCGTTCAGCCACCTTCCCGGTGAGAGCCGCATGTCCACCTCTGTGGATTGCTCGACCGATCCCGATTATAGCGTCGATGTCAGGGCGGCCGCCGGCCCTAACCGACCACCAGGTTCAGCAGCCGGCCTTTTACAAAGATCGTCTTGCGTACGGTCTTGCCCGCGAGGTGCTGCGCCACGTTGGCATCCTTCTGCGCCAGCGAAAGCGCCGTCGCCTCGTCGGCATCGGGAGCCACCAAGAGCTCGCCGCGCTTCTTGCCGTTGACCTGCACCACCACCGTGACGTGCTCATCGCGCGCGATCGCCTCGTCGCAGACGGGCCAGGGCGCAGCCGCAGCAAACGGCGCGTGCCCCAGCCGCTGCCACAGCTCTTCGCACAGGTGCGGCGCCATCGGGCAGAGCAGCAGCACCGCGCTCTCCAGCGCCTCGCGCAGCGCTGGGGTCTGGCTGGCGTTGGTGCCAGCAGCGGTGACGTAGTCGCCGGTCTCGTTGCACAGCTCCATGATCGCGGCGATGGCGGTGTTGTACTGCAGGCGATCGAACAGATCGGTGGTCACGCGGCGAATCGTCTTGTGCGTCTTGCGGCGCAGCGCCAGATCTTCGGCGCTGGTCTCGCCCGTCGTTGCAGGGGGCAGCGCAAGCGCGCGCAGCACCAAGCGATGCAGGCGACCCAGGAAGCGGCTACAGCCTTCGACGCCGGCCTCGCTCCACTCCAGCACCGAATCGGGGGGCGCGGCGAACAGGCAGAACAGGCGCACCGTGTCGGCGCCGTAGCGATCGATGAGCGCCATCGGCTCGACGACGTTGCGGAAGCTCTTGGACATCTTCATCTGCCGCAGCTGCTGCGCCGGCTGGCCGCACTGCTTGCAGGTCCCGTCCTGCACTTCTTCGGGATACAGATAGTCGTGCGTGGCGCAGCGATAGGCGTCTTTGAGCACCATGCCCTGCGTCAGCAGTCGCGAAAACGGCTCGCGCAGATCTTTGGGCAAAAGGCCCCAGTCGCTGAGCATCTTGGTGAAGAAGCGGGCGTAGATCAGGTGCTTGGTCGCGTGCTCTGAGCCGCCGATGTACAGGTCCACCGGCATCCACGACAGCCCCGCCGCATCGAGAATGCCGTCTTTGTAGTTGGGCGCGGTGTAGCGCAGGAAGTACCAAGACGACTCCATAAAGCCGTCCATGGTGTCGGTCTCGCGTCGCGCCGGGCCCTGACAGATCGGGCAGCGGGCCTGCGACCACGTTGGGTGAGTCGACAGCGGCGACTTGCCCCCGGGCACGAACTCGACGTCTTCCGGCAGCAGCACGGGAAGCTCGCTGTCGGGGACCGGCTGATAGCCGTGGCCGCCTTGCAAACACTCGACCATCGGGATGGGACAGCCCCAGTAGCGCTGGCGCGACACCAGCCAATCGCGCAGGCGATAGCTCACGGTCTTGTCGCCCTGGCTGCGCTCAGCCAGCCAGGCGGTGATGCGCGCTTTGGCGTCTTCGCTTGCCGTGCCGTCGAAGGGGCCCGAGTTGATGAGCGTGCCCGGCTCGACGTAGGCGGCCTCCATCGTCGCGGCATCTAGCGGGCGATCCGGCGGCGCGATCACGACTTGCCGCGGCAGGTCGTACTTGCGCCCGAACTCGAAGTCGCGCTGATCGTGGGCCGGCACCGCCATCACCGCGCCGGTGCCGTAGTCCATCAGCACGAAGTTGGCGATGTACACCGGGATGCGGGTGCCGGTGGCGGGATTTACGACGTGGGCGCCGGTGAACACGCCCTCTTTGACGTAGTCTTCGGCGCCGCGGCGGATCTTGTCTTCGGCGCGCACCTTCTGCACAAAGGCGGCGACAGTGGCTTCGTGCGGGGTGCCGCGCGACAGGCGCAGGGCCAGCGGATGCTCGGCGGCGATCGACATAAACGTCGCGCCAAACAGCGTGTCGGGTCGGGTGGTAAACACCTCGATGTCGCTCGTCGCCGGGCCGGTCTCGTCAGCGGGGAGCGGCTGGCTGAGCGCGAACTTGATGCGCGCCCCTTCCGAGCGACCAATCCAGTTGGTCTGCATGGCCAGCACCTTGTCTGGCCACTTGCCTTCCAAGCGCTTGATGTCGTCGAGGATCTCTTGCGCGTAGGCGGTGATGCGAATGAACCACTGCGTCAGTTCACGCTGCACCACCACCGACTGACAGCGCCAGCACAGGCCGTCTTCGACTTGCTCGTTGGCCAGCACCGTCGCGCAGGCTGGACACCAGTTGACCAGCGCGCCTTTGCGATAGGCCATGCCGCGTCGCCACATCTCGATGAAGATGCGCTGCTCGTGTACGAAGTAGCTGGGGTCGCAGGTGCACAGCTCGTGGTCCCAGTCGTACGACTGCCCCAGGCGCTGCAGCGGACCCTTCATCGCCTCGATGTTTTTTTCCGTCCACAGTCGGGGATGCACACCGGCCTTGATGGCGGCGTTTTCCGCCGGCAGACCGAAGGCGTCCCAGCCCATGGGATACAGCACGCGGAAGCCGCGCATGCGATAGCCGCGAGCCAGCACGTCACCGATCGAGTAGTTGCGCACGTGCCCCATGTGGATGCGCCCCGACGGATAGGGGAACATTTCCATGAGGAAGTACTTGGGCCGGTTCGCGTCCTTGCCAGCGGAAAACAGCCGGGCTTCTTGCCAGGCGGTCTGCCAGCGTGGCTCGACTTCGCTCGGCTCGTAGCGAACGGTAGAGGGATCGGTCGGGGGCGTGTTTTGATCGGCGGACGGCGACGACGACATGGTCGCGCAGGGTATCACACCGAGGCTGCGAAGTAATCTAAAGGCCGTGCCTAGCGGACGGCGGGGAAGGCCGCGCTGTCGGCGGCTTCGGCGGCGGGCTTGCTGGCTTCGGCGGGGGCGGCGGCCTTGGCTTCCGGCTCGGGGCTTGCGGGGGCGGTCGCAGGGGCGGCGGGCTTGGCGTCCTTGGGCTCTTTCGCGTCCTTGGGCTCTTTCGCGTCCTTGGGTGCCTTGCCGCGGCCGGTCGGCGTCTTGGCCGGCTCGCCTTTGGGGGCCGCAGCGGCATCGGGGGCGGCGGCCGGAGCCTGAGCCGGGGCCGGAGTTGGCGC
>DAORCZ010000061.1:11541-14948 GCA_035345735.1 Pseudomonadota bacterium
GACTCGCTGATCTGAACCGCTTCGCCCAGCAGGGCGTCGTACTTGCGAGCCAGGAGCGGACTCTGCGACACCGCTTGTTTGATCGCCATCGCCGCCTGTGCGGCCAGAAGCTTACGCTGTAAGCCCGCTGGGGCGGCATGCGAAGCGAGCAGGAACAGGCTGCCCCGCGTCGCCATCGCCAGGGCCAGCGTGGGGTTGAGCGATAGCGCCTGATCGAGGGCGGCCCTGCCGTCGGCGATGTCTTTCTCGGGCGACTTGCGCTTGCTGACCTGCCATTCGGCGGCAGCGCGCGCGATCTGACCCAAGCTCAGATACACCAGCGCGTTCTTGGCGTTGACATCGCGGGCGCGGGCCGCGACGCCATTGGCCTGCTGCAAGAGCGGCAGCGGGTTGGTGCCACCCTTGGCCAGCTCGTCGGCCATCGCCAAAAGCAGCTGCACATGCAAGAGCAGGCTGTCCGAGTCATTCGGGCTGATGAGGATGCTCTTCTGAATCGCCTGCAGGCCGCGGCTCAGTGCTTCCTGCGGATCGCGGTTCAGCGAGAGCTGCGCATCGGCGTCCAGTGCATAGACGCTGGCCAAGACGCGATGGGTCTCGGCGTCGTCGGGGTTGGCCTTGATGGCTTGGTTGAGCGCCTCGTGGGCTTTGCTCAGCGCCTCGCTGGCCGGGGCTGGCCGGCCGTAGCTCAGCTCGTACTTGGCGCGCAGCGCGTACACCGACGCCAGGTTGCGATAGGTCTGGTAGTAGTTGGGGTTGACCTGCAGCGAGCGCGTGCTGGTGTCGATGGCCTTGCCGATCCACAGGTCGGGCGACTTGCCGTGCTCGATTTCCCAAGTCGCCATCTGCTGGTGGGCGTGCGCCAGGTTGCTGTAGGCGACGGCGTAGTCTTGATCGGCTTCGATCGCGGCGTTGAGCTTTCCGATCGCCTGCTCTAGCTCGCTGTAGTAGTCCTGGCCGCGTGCCCCCAGCCACTCGGCCTTTGTCGAAAGCAGCACGCCGTAGTCGTTCAGCGCCCAGGCAAAGTTGCGGTTGATCTCGATCGACTTGCTGAACGCCTCGATGGCTTTCTTTTCCGATTCGGTGGTGTCCAGCCCGTGGTCGTTTTCGTAGTTGGCGATGAGCTGATAGGCCAGGCCAATCTGATCGTGCGGGAACGCGTTGTTGGGGTTCATGGCGTAGGCCCGCAGCGCCGTCTCGACGGCCTGCTGCGCGATGCTGCGTGGGTCCTGACCGTGCGTGCTCAGGTGCTCGGCCCAGCGCGTCATCGCCCAGACTTTCTTGCGCACTGCGCTGTCGTTTTCCGAAAACGACACGATGGCGCGATCGCAGGCTTCCAGCGCGCGCTCGTACGCCTCTTTGGGCGACAGGCCCTGGGTTTTGTCGAGCTCCATGATCTGCACCCAGGTATCGGCCTCGGCGCTGTGGATGCTGGAGTCGCTGCGCGCCATCTCGGCGGCACCGTGATAAAGCTCAGCAGCGCTGCGATAGTCGCTGCGCGCTTTCTGATACTGACCGCTGTTCTGGTTGCGCCGACCGTAGGCGTAGTAGACGTCGGCCTGCAGCTTCTTGGCTTCGTAGAGCCAGGGCTCGGCGGTCAGCGCGTCCTGACCTTTTTTCAGCGCCTCTTCGAACTGCTGGCTGTAGTAGGCCAGCAGGCCCTCGGCCAGGGGCCGCGACTCGCCGTGCTCGCCACCGCTCTGGCGCAGGTGGTGCAGGGCGGGTTCTAGCAGATCGTGATCGATCTTGGCTTTGGACTCTTGGAAGCGCTTGCCGCTGCGTCGCTGCACTTCTTTGAACTGCTTGTTGTAAAGCTCACCCAGCGTGCGTCCCAGGGCGTACTCGACGGCGGGAGTGCGCAGGCCACCCTTGTGCGCCAGCCGCAGATACTCCAGCGCTTTTTCGTATTCCTGCAGCGCCAAGTGACCGCGGCCGAGCGCGTAGAAGGCCATCGCCGCGGCTTCGCCATCCAGCCGAGCCATGTCCTGGCTGATGCTCGCCATGCGGGCCCGAATCACCGCTTTTTCGACGCTGGTGTCGTGCAGCGGCAGCGCGTAGGCGTAGCGCATGAAGATCTCGATCTCTTTGATCTTCTGGCCCGACTGCTGCGCCAGGCGGGCTTGCTCGGCGGCTTGCACGCGCGCGCGGATAAAGATCGTGCTCAGCACCACGATGGCGATCGCTGCGACGATCAGCGTGGCCACCAGGAGCTTGTTCTTCTGCGCCTTCTTCTGCAGGCGATAGACCAGGCTCGATCGCCGCGCCATGACCGCTTCGCCGTCGAGATAGCGCATCAGATCATCGGCGAGCGCCTTGGCCGACTCGTAGCGATCGGCGGGGTCTTTCTCCAGGCACTTCATCACCACCGCATCGAGATCGGCGGGGACACCGTGCTTGAGATCGCGCAGCGGCTTCGGTTCGGCGACCAGCAGCGACAGCAGGATCTCGTCGTTCGGCCCTTTGCCAAATGGCGGCTGTCCGGACAGCAGGTCGTAGAGCGTCGCGCCGAGGCTGTACACATCGGTGCGGCGATCGAGAAGCTGCATCTCGCCGCGCGCTTGTTCCGGCGACATGTAGGCCGGCGTGCCCTCTAGCCCGGGGGCCAGCAGGCCGCCAGTGGTCTGCACCAGATCGGCGAGACCAAAGTCGAGGACGTAGGGGCGAAAGCCACCCTCGGGCGTCTGCTCGACCATGATGTTGCCGGGCTTGACGTCGCGGTGAATCATGCCGTAGCGGTGCGCGGCGTGCAGTGCCTCGGCGGCCTCGCGCAGCACCTTGACCTTCTGCGGCAAGGACATCTTGTGGCGAGCCAGGTTCAGCGTCTCGCCGTCGATGTACTGCATGGCGATATACGGCCGGCCGTCGATCTCACCGACTTCATAGATCTTGCAGACGTACTCGTGCTCGATGCCGGCCTGCGAGCGGGCCTCGCGATAGAAGCGCTGGGCTAGCTCGCTGCCCGCGGTGTTGTCGCGGATAAACTTCAGCGCGACAAAGCGATTGAGTCGCGGATCGCGCGCCTTGTAGACGGTGCCCATGGCCCCGGCGCCCAGGAACTCGACAATCTGATAGCGTTCCCAGTCCTGCAGCGGAAGCGGCTGGTTGCGAAGGCTAGCAGCGCTGTCGGAAGCCGATCCAACCTGGCCCGAGTTCCCCCCTGGTGGCGGGACGTCTAGGGTAGGCGGATCGTACTCCTGGCTCTCATCGGCCATCGCCTAACTGTATCGCGTCAGGCAAGGCCGTGTATAGCGAGCGTTACCAGGGCTTGCCGGCGAGCCCTGGCGCGGGCGTCTTGGCGTGCGTGCGGGGCGGCTCTTAGCGGGCGGCGGGGCGGGGGAAAGCTACCGAAAGGTGCGCTGAGCGGGCTCAAGTAGGTGCGCCACGCTGTTCATCGAGATCAGGCTCAGCTC
>DAORCZ010000061.1:15048-16570 GCA_035345735.1 Pseudomonadota bacterium
GCTGAGCGGGCTCAAGTAGGTGCGCCACGCTGTTCATCGAGATCAGGCTCAGCTCGATCGCCGCTTGGGGTCCAGGTTGTGGTCCAGTGGGCGTGCCAGCTTCGGGCCCGATGCGACGGACGCGTAGCTCGGTGACGCCGGTGTTGTACAGCGCCAAGCAGACGGCCAGCATGCGGTCATGGTCGAGCCCGAGCAGATAGCGCAGGGCGGCTGCGATGGCTCCCGCCGAGGTCACGACCGCCGCCGCCCCTCCCGAGGGCAGCGACGCGGCCTGGGCCGCGACCGCGAGGAGGCCCCGCTCGATGCGCTGACTGAAGGCGTGGAACGACTCGCTCACCGCGACCTCGCCCCCGACCCAGCGCGGCATGGCGAGGCGAAACAGGCGGCCGAAGGCTCGACCATCGTGGAGTGGGTTGCGGCCGGCAAGCTCGCTAAGCAGCGCGTCGTACTCGGTCGAGAGCGGCCCCCCGGGTCCACAGGCAGTCGCCAGGATCTCGCCGAACGGAAACTCGTCGAAGTCCGGGACGATGTGCGTCGTGTGCAGCTCGGCGGGGGGCTTGGCAGCGGCGAGGGGATCGGCGAGACCGGCGCTGCTTGGCCAGGCGTCAGGTCCGGCCCCACCAGCGGAGAGCAGGCCCTGACAGAGATGATCGCAGGTTGCCAGGTGGCGGCGGCGCGGGGCCGAAAACAGGCGATCGAGCGGCCGCCCGGCCATCACCAAGTAGCGACCCAGCGCCTGCGCTTGCGCCGCTCCCAGCGTGGACAGGACGTCGTATTCGGCTTGGCCGAAGCCAGCCTGCCCGTGTCGTATCAGATACAGCGTCGGCATGGAGAGTGGCCGCAGTGTACCTCAGCGCAGGAAGTCAGCGAGGAGCTCGGCCACGGCGATCGGCTGGTGACGATGCAGCATATGGCCGGCCTCGGCGACGTGGGCCAAGCGGGCATCGGCAAAGTAGCGCAACGACTCTTGCAGCTGGGCCTCGCTACCGGCGAGCTCGCTATCGCTGGCGACGACATGTAGGGTGGGGCAGGTGACGCGGCGCCAGAAGGCGGCAGCGACTTCCATCATGAACGGATAGGGGCCGGGCGTGGTGTGCAGCGGATCGTGCTTGAACAGCCGGCCACCGTCGGCGACTTCGTAGCTTCCGCGTTCGGCCAGCCAGTCGGCGAGCTCCTCGGTCAGGCGGCGATCGTAGAGCTGCAAGCGACGCGCGGCATCGCTGAGATCGGGCATCGGCCGCTGACGCTTGACGGCGACGCGATCCCAGGCCGCAAGCCAGGCTCGCACGCGGTCGGGGATGCTATCGAGCGAGCCTCCGGTCGGCGGCAGCGACAAGCTGTCGAGCGTGACTAGGCGCCGCACCTGCTCGGGATAGGCGCCGGCGTAGTACGAGGCGATGGTGCCTCCCATCGAGTGCCCGACGAGCGAGATCTGCGCCTGCCCGGATGCAGCCAGGATCTGGCGGATCAGGTCGTGCAGATCGGCGAGGTAGTCCATGAAGTGGTAGTAGCCGCCGGCTCC
>DAORCZ010000062.1:0-12449 GCA_035345735.1 Pseudomonadota bacterium
GCAAACACTTCCCTGGCCATGGCACCAAAACCACGTTTGTTCTTCCTATCCACGCGCGGTGAACAATTGGATGAAGTATGGGAGAAATACAAAGCGTTAGATAATGGGCGACCAAAAGCAGTTGTTAGCGATGATGGCCGGGAGATGTTTGTTTTTTTGTACGGCACAGAACAAATTTCCAAGCCTGTTGGGGCTTTTCAGATTAGGCCGAACTTGGGCAGCGGAGATCAAATCAGCGCTCAAGACGCGCACTTTTGTCGCTGCCTATCCGGCGTATATAATATGGATGTTGCCACATGTTCAGTACAACTCAGAAGCGATGAACTGTGGGGTTTCCTAAGACAGTCGCAGAAGGGGCCACCCGGACCGACGATGTTCCGAAAAGTGTAAGAGATGCTTGTGAGTGCCGAGAGCGGCTGTTGGTGGTGTCCAAAGACACCCAGGATCGACTTGTTTCCAATGCCGCCTCCTGTGAATGCGCCCGTGGGGTTTGTGCGCGCTCCGGTCCGCATGACCGCGGACCCATCCGAGAAGCCGGTATCAACAGCCGCCGCGTTCACGCTGAAGTCCGTCTTCGTGCGTCCGGTGGCAGCGTTGTTCGCGCTGGACGACACGGTGCTCACCGCCTGGTTCACCACGGGGGCTGCCGTCGTGGGCCGAAACAGGCGAGCCCACGCGTCGGCGTACTGCTGAGCAGACAGTTTCAGTCCAGCGACTGTCTGGACCAACGTGTTGGCCGCGTAAAAAACTTGGACCTTCCCGTCTTTGCTGGGGGCCTTGGTCTGCGCGAGGCCCTGGACGAAGGCCCGCACCTCTTCGTAGGTCAGCGATAGGAAAGTAGTAGTAAGTTCGCCAACCTTCGAGACCATGCCCTTGGCGTCATACTGCCCCGCCTGCGGAGGCCAGCTCATGTCAGCAACGGCTGCCTCCATGGATGACGCGACATCTGGGCGCGTAGTCGCCGACGTGGACGGCAGCATCGCTGGGGCAGACGGTGCTGCATTCGCCAGTGCGAGGCCGATCTGGGCGTCGCTGACCGTCGGGATGCGGCTACGAATGATCTCGCCGCGTCCTTGTAGCTCGCTGAGCAGCGCAGCCGTAGCCCGAGCGTCATCACGAGTGCCCCGCAGCCGGCGCTGTATCTCGTCATCCCAGCGGGACCACTGCGCCAACGCGGCTGTGACCGCCCCACCCAGTACACTGGAGGCAGTATCTTCTTTTGGCATTTGTCGAGAGCCAGTTTAGCGGCTCACTAGCCAGCCTCGCTACGACATGTTTCTGATGGCCCGTTACGACTGAGTTTTTCAGTGCGGCATCGACGAGGCGCCCTCCGGCACGACAGCCGCAACCGGCTCCGAATCGCTCCACCGAGACGCCCCCGTACCCGACTACTGGCAGTGGGATCTTGACGCGCTAGCGGGGGCAGCAGCACTCAGCCATCTTGAACCATTGTTGGCCATGGTGACCAAGACTGCTTAGCATACTTGCCTGGTTTGTGGACGAAGGGGAGTCGGTGGTGCCGTGTTGTTCACGGTGCATGGTTCGGCGGCCGTCGGCTTTGCACCGACAAGGGGCGGCTGCACCCGCTGGTCGACCAGGGTGGTCTAGTCACCATGTTGACCAGATCGCCAACGCCAGGGTATGAAATCTGTCCTCGGGACAAAAACCATCCTTTATGTAAGTGCGCCAGCTTGGCAACACCATCACCCCAGAGGTGATGCGGCGCTGAGCCGCTGGCACACGTCCGCGGTGGCCGCGCTTCTCTGGGCGGCAACTCGGATTGCGGCGCCCCGCGAGACCGGCGCCGCGGGCGCCTGATGCCGCGGTGTGATAAATTCGCATCTGCAGCGATCTCGCAGACGGAGAAGGTAATGTCGGAACCTGGTTTCGCCTCGGAACGAGCGGCTCAACGGCAAGCGGACTTGCACTATCTGGACAACAGCATCGACATCGCCTTCTACCTGTCGTGTGAAGACAACCGGCCGCCCTTTTTCAGTCGGGCGCAGTGCAAGTTCCTGCCTTTCTTGAGCACCGATTTGCAGTTCCAGGACGAGCTCCGGCACCGGCTTAACGACCAGCTCTCGACTCGGAAGCTCGCCGATTGGCGGCGTCCCGAAGAGATACGCGCAGCGCTACAGCGAGCCACGGCCACCCTGCTCGACGAGTATTGCGGGATCAGGTTGTCGCCGCTTATCTCGATCGAGATACAACTATGCGGTGAGAACGCGACCAAGGGTCTCGTCATGAAGCAGACCGATTGGCTCAGATGGATTCCATACGGCCGCTTCCTGGTCGATAACTGCGCGAAGCTGCAGGTGAACCATCTGTTGCTCGTATATCAGCGGCTGGTCTTCGCACCGAGCCCGGCGCAGGCAGCCCTCGATCTGCAGATCCAGACCCCGCTGGACTTCCACATTAGCCGGATCGCCATCGCCGCCGATGACTCCGTGCTCGCGGCGCACGAGGCCCCGCTGATCATCAAGACCCCGCAGGGCCAGCTGCGCCTGCCCAACGTGGCGATACGCCATTACCCGCGCATGCGTGCAGCCAAGGCGCTCACGCTCACGCTCACGCTCGCGAACCAGTCCGAGCTCACGCTGTCGCTCGACCCCAAGCGGGTCGAGACCGCAGATCTCAGCGAAGCGCCATACGTCTACTTCGTTGACATGGGGTCGACCTTCTACAAAGACATCCGCATCGAGCTGAAAGGACCCTACGCCGTGCCGCTCGATGGAAGTGACGCAGCGGCGGGCGCTAAGCGGATAAGCAGTCTCGTGAAAGATGCGCTCACGGAGCGGTCGCAGGAGGGCCTCGTGAACGCGCGCGGTCCGATCGAGACGAGTCGCATCACGCGCGAGCTGGGCATTCCCGAGTTCAAGAAAAAGGAGCTTGCGACTGCCGACACGACCGCTCAGGCCCGCTGGATCGCAGACGCCATCCACTGCCTCGCTGCAAACGCAGCAAAAAAGCGACGGGCGCTGGCCTACGTCGTCTGGTCCTTCCCGAACATCGACGGCAAGCTCCATCTGAAGGAGCTCGTAGAGCAGGTTGATGCGCTGACCCGAGACGTTGTGCTCTACGGGGTCATGGTGCTCAGCGAGCACGAAGCGCTGCGCCACCGCTTCCAGGGAATCCTCAGCTTCATGGCCAGCGAGGCGGCAAAAGGGAAGCAGGCCATCAAAAGCGCGCAGAGCACGAACGCAGGCAAAGAAAAGCAGCACCGTGCTGCCGAAGAGCGGTATCAAAAGGAGAAGAAAGAGTACTCCGAGCTCTGGTTCTTCAAGAGGTGGTTCGCCGAGAAGCCGATCGAGCCGGACGCCAAAGACTATGCTCCGGTCGAGGTGCCATCGCTGGCCGATTGGCAAGCCGACTTCCTGGAGATCGCCGCCGATCCGCAACTGCGGGATGTGGTCATCCTCGACGCGGGCGGCTACTCTCTGGACGTCTATTGTCAAGTCGATGGGAATGTATACGGACAGAGCTTTGCGGCCGGTGGCAGCGACCTAACAGAGCGGGTACGGGGCTTCCTGGCCCACAAGAGCGGTGAGTCGAGCGGGCAATATTCGCTCGCCAAAGCAGAGCGCGCGAAGTGCACCTACTGCAATCCATTGATGGACGGAGAAAAAGATGCCGAGGTTGCCGGCGAGATCGCTCGCTGGACGCAAGAGATCTACACCGAGCCGCTGCAGGAGGTGCTCAAGTGGCTGAGCGCACAAGGCAAACGAGCCGGGCTCCCGATGCTGCTCACCGGTGGTGCCATGCAGAACCACCACCTGCAGCAGCTCGTCTACGAGCTCTTCAAGAATAGCAAAGTGGCCTTCGTCCCGACCACCTCTATCCAGTTGACCGAGTGCATCGCGAAGCACGGGCTCGTGACCAAATCGGAGCTCGCACTTTTCGGGCGCATCACGCGGGGCTTTGGCCATGGAACGGCGATACTCAAGATCGCTTTCGACATCAGCGGTGGGCTCCTGACCGCCAAGCTCAGTGAGAGCCTATGAGACAGAATCCCGAGGCCGCACTGCACGAGTTGCTGGTCGCCCATCAGGTCTTCTTCCAGTCCAACGACTCCGTTGACTCGGTGAGCGAGTCCGTGCAGCACCATTACATAGCGCTCTTGTGGGCGCTCGCGGGCGCGCTCCCGGAAGCAGCCCGCGCCGATTTTCCCGTCCGGATTCTGTTTGCGCGGGGTCGTGAGTGCCTGCCCAAAATCGTGCACTGGACGTACCAATCCGACTCCCCCTCTCCTGTCATCGGACTGGTTGGCCAGTTCGGGAGTTGTGAGGCGCTCTTTACTGCTGCTGCTCCGCGCTTCTCTGCGAGGCTGGCAGAGTCAGTGAGGTGGACTGAAATGCCGCAGCTAGTTTCGTTATGTGATGCAAAGCTGGCCATCTCAGCGCTCGACGCCGTGAGTGATTTTCGCAAGCTGCCTGCGTTGATCCAGTGCGCCTCGGAGTGCGCGGGACCAGACTCTGGACTCCCGAAGTCGGTTGCGGTCGTCCTTCTATCGCTCTTCGTGCTGGCGGTTGTGCTCACGATCCCGCTTCTGCGTAAGCACCTTGCGAACGCTTCTGCGGAGTTTCAGAAGCTCGCCAGCCGCTACGCTGACCGACCGTGGGCTGAGAAGCTGCTCCGCCAGGGCACGCGTTCCAACTGGATGGTTGCTAAGGCCTGGCACTCTGCCAACCTCAGTGAGGACGAAAAAGCAGAGGCAGTGGACGCGCTGTCGGCGCTGATGGCGGATCAGGGATTCGCGCTAATCCAGCCCGAGTCCGGCGCCGACTACGACGAGCGAAAGATGCAGCTCGCGAGCGGAAAGGAAGGCTCTCTGCGGCGCCGCTACGTCTGGAAGCTGCAGCGTCCTGGCCTGCGGCAGGACAGCACGGTGATCGAGCATGCGCTCGTAGAAGCCGGGAGCGCGGAGCGCATTGCTCTTTGGCGTAGCCACGATCTACTTGCGACCCGCAAGTACCTAGACCGATACCGCAGCAAATATCCGACCCGACCGAATCTGGACATGGACCATCAGCTCGACTCGGCGTGCCTCAACGATGTCGTGACTAGCATCGCGTCCGACGAGGAGGTCGACGCCTGGCTGCAGGCGCTCGTAGATAAGGCCCCGGGCGAGGCCCTCGGTTTCGTCGTCAATCGGCTGGGCACGCTGTTCCTCGATGACGAGATGGTTTCTAGCGAGAACCTGCTGCACCGCAAGACCGCAACCGTACAGAAGATCATCCACCGCGGACTCCGGCGATCCGACGGCACGCTTCTTTTGAGAGCGCACGTGGAAGCGCAGGACTCGGACAATGACATTTAGAGCCGGGACATGACTGCACAGAAACAGACAGAGCTGGACCTTCACCAACTGCTGGCAGCCAGCATCTCGCTGGGGCTTCCCGATCAGCACATCGAAGGGGTTCTCCAAGAACTGCCCGAGACGCGACTGCTCGCCCCAGGTCTGGCCGACATCCAGATCGCGTCCGTATCCCGGCTGGGCCAGCACGACCGATTCCCGCGCTCGCACGACTGGGAGAACCTTCTGCCGCTTCTGCGCGAGGGCGAGGAACTCCTGTGGATCGTCCGCAAGGAGCGCAGCCGCTTCCGGTTCTACTTCGGCCTGAAGTCTAACATGCTGGTCGTGAGCCGCTGGGAGGCGGTGCGCGAGCAGCGCCACCACTTCCAGGCTCTCAGTAACCACTTCTGCCGGCGCGCTTTTCCAGAGAGCTCGCTGAAGGAACTCGATGCAGCGGAGGCCGATAAGCTGCTGTGGGACATACACCAGATCGATCTGGGTGGCATGGTGGTAGTGAGCGGTGCGCCCTCGCCCAAGAACCTGGAGCACGAGCGCAGATTCGAGGAGCGCGACGCCGAGCAGCGTCCGAGCGCCAGCCTCAACGATCCGCTGGAGGCTTTTCTCGATGAGAAAGACCTGTGTCTGGTATTCTCAATCTGCCGCGCCACGGCCAGCGAGCTGAAAGCTCAGATGCAGTTCCTGACCGGGGCGCGGAGCATCCTCCATCCCCACATCGCGACCGAGCGGACGATCAACGTCGGAACGCAGGTGGGCGCGCACCGGGACGAGAGCAATGCAACGAACGAGGGGCAGGGACAGCAGGAGCAGCGCGACATCTTGGCCAAGATGGTGCAGTTCTTCAAAGGGGCCAAGAAGGCCGACGAAAAGGAGCGCAAGACCAAGGACCGGATGCATGCCGCGGTGAACTACCAGTTCAGCACCACGACCACAAAATCGAGCGGCACGAATTGGAGCGAACAGCACGGCATGTCCCAGACCCTGCACGAGCTCCACGCCGGGCTCGAACTTCTGGACGAGTCGCTGAAGCTCAGCATCGATCACCTCCTCAACGCCGTAGGCACCGGCGCGTATTTCGGCGGCGTCTCGGTCTATGCGAAAGACCAGTCGACGACGCTCCGCATCGGTCGGGCGCTCGCCGGCAGCCTGGCCGGCTCGCACTCGCACGTGCGGCCCTTCCAGGTCATTCCCTACTCGGGCAACGAAGCGCACTTCGCCCTGCGCCACAACCTCGCGCTAAAAGATGTGCTGTCCGGAATCGCCCTGCTCAACACGCAGCAGGCCGGACTCCTCTTGATGCTCCCGGACACGGAGCTGCCCGGTCTCAAGCTCAAACGGAACGTCTTCTACGGACGTGCGCCCGATCGCGAGCGGCCAAGCACAAAGCCCTCGAAAGAGGTCTACCTCGGCTGCTCTTCGTTCCACACCCCCACGCTGGCACCGAATGGTTCGATGGCGACGAGCAGCGAAGAGGGAGCGATCTACGTTCCCCCAGAAGACCTGCTCAGCCACGTGCTCATCACCGGCACCACCGGTAGCGGCAAGACCGTCCGCACCGTCGATCTGCTCAACCGACTCGATCCCGCTCTGTTTCGCATCCTCGTGATCGAGACCGCCAAGAAGAGCTTCCGCGACTACCTGCACCGCCCCGCTCAAGGCCTGCCGCGCGTCTTCTGTCTTGGGGGACGCGAGCACGAGCCGTTTCGCATCAACCCGTTTTTTTTCGATCCGGGCAGCAATCCCAAGCGCCACATCTCGATCTTGTCCGATGCGCTGAGCGACCTCTTGCCGACCGAGGCGCTGATCGCGCCCAAGCTGCGCGAGGCGATCCTCTCGTGTTACCTGCGCCGCGGACTCGATCTTGAGACCGGCGAGTTCCGTACGCCCGGCCCGCCCTCCTATCCGACGATGCTCGACTTCAACGCGGAGATCTCCGCGCTGTGCACGGAGCTCAGATACTCCTCCGAGATAAACGAAAATTATCGCGGTGCGCTGCTCGGTCGGTCGCGCATCTTCATCGACGATTTGTACCAGGATCTCTTCGCTCACGGCGGCAACCGGACGTTCGATGAGCTCTTCGATCGCGACGTGATTATCGAGCTCGACGAGCTGCCACCGAGCGAAATCAACATGCCGGCCTTCGTCATCTCGGTACTGCTGGAACGCCTGCGTGCGCACTGCGCCCGACGGCGGCTCGGCCGCGAGAAGGCACCGATTCCGTACTTCCTGGTCGTCATCGAAGAGGCGCACAACGTCCTGTCGCGACGGATCGAAGAGACCGCGGATCCGCGTCAGACCGGCGGTGGCAAGCACCTCTTGCAGCAGATCGTGCGCCTCTTGCAGGAAGGGCGCGATTTAGGAATCGGTGTCATGGTCGTTGACCAGTCGCCGCAGTCGCTCGCCAATGCCGTCCTCAAGAACACGAACACGAAGCTCGTCCACCGGCTGGTCGACGGCGAAGAGCTCCGCATCATCGGCACGACGCTCGGCCTAGACGAGAAGGAATGGCCGGATCTCGGCCGCCTCGAAGACGGCGAGTGTGTGGTCAGCATGAAGAACGGCGGCAAGCCGCTCAAGCTCGCGCCCGGGATGATGGCCAAGCAGCTCCAGATCCACGCTCCCACGTCGCAGGCCCCCGGCTATGCGCAGGCCCAGCAGCTCCTACGCTCCATGAGCGAGGTGACGCGGCTCGCAGAGCTCCTGCCGCTCGCCAAACAGCTCCTCAAGGCGGCCGGCGACTCGCACGAGATCCTTGTCTACATGCTTGGCAAGCACCTCGCGTGGGGCTCTGTGCTGACGCGCGACTTCACGCCACCGCGGACGCCCGCCGAACTGCCGCTGTACCTCGCACGCCAGCTCGGCCCGACGCTCTCTCCAGACCGCGAAGCCGACGCGTTGCTCCTGAAGACCCTGGCCCGCTCCGCAGCGGCGCCCGAGCTGGAGAAGCTGGCCAGCGAAGTTTTCGGCGTCGGCTGGCTCCTATCGGTCATGGACTCGTTCGTAGCGGATCTCGCCGAGAAGCTCATGCAGCGCTATGGCGACGAGGCTCAGGTTCGTGACATCACCACCCGGATCACGGCCTGGGCCGAGGCGCACACGGCGGGCTCGGATCGGCAGGACGACAGGCTGCGCGTCGTTCTCGCGGACCAGGACGCCCTCGGCGTGTTCTGTGCGACGATCGTTAGCCGCCACTGGCAGCGTGAGAAGCCTCCGAGCGGAACCCTGAGAGCGCTGGGCAGCGGTGCCCGCGCTCGCCACTGGCCGTACGTCGCGGATGCGCTGGGGCATCTCGTCCCAGCAACCGGGTGGCCACTGCTCGACACTGCGATGCAGTCTGCTGCGCTGTCGCTGGTCCTGGGGCACCCTGAGAACGCGGCCTTCCTGTCTGGCATCGATTCGTTCATTACCGGCTATCAGCAGTGGAACCTTTCCCGAAAGGAGTAAGAGAATGGCAGTGACGGTGGGAACAGTGTCAGCAGTGGCAACCGGAACCGAGAAGGTGGCAAAAGAGGTCGGCAAGGCCACGCTTGAGGTCGCGAAAGAAGCGAAGACGGTCGCAGGGGTCGACGAAGCGCTGAAGCGCGGGGACGTCTCGGCTCTGGCCCTGAGCACGGCCGCCAAGCTGTGCGCGGATCCTCTCGTCAAGAGCGTGGAGTACAGCGGCATCGTAAAGGAACTCGCGCGCGACGGTCAGCTGGTGCAAGCCGCGCTCAAAGAGTGCGGCCTCGATGTCTGGCTCTACCAAGGCGCGAAGGATCTCGATCTCTGGCTGGACAAAGCGGGCCTCGGCAAGCCGGTCTGCGCCCTCGTCGAGACATTCGATGATCTCAAGAGGTTCGAGCAGGACTGCCTGGCCTGGGCCGACCACCACCACGTCCTCTTGACCGCCAAAAAAGTCGAGTTCGTCCTCGAAAAACCGATCTACGAAAAGGGCATCCTGACAAAGCTTCCGCTGGTCGGGAACCTCGCGGACCTGGTGATGAAGCACCAGCTCGGCGAGGAGCTCTCTCTGTTGGACTGGGTGAAGGTCGGCGGCGACCTGATGACTGTCGTCACCGTCGTAACGAGTGACAGCGCGGGGCCCGCACTAAAGACGCTGGGCACCAAGGCCTTTTCGGGGGGGATCGGGGAGCTGAACCAGTACCTCAATGTCAAAGACAGCCCGGGGGCTTTCGAGAACGCACCGTCACCGTATCTGGTCGACAAAGAGGCGCTGCGGAACCTCGATGTCAACGCATACCTGAAAGAGAAGATCACCGAGGCTGGTCGCTGGGCGCACACCAAGGAGGTGCCCATCGTCGACGGCTGCGCCACCCCGCGGGAGATCAACCAGCGCTTCAACGACATCGCCAAGAACCTCCATGGGTACGCCGGGTACCTGTATCAAAACGAGCCAGCGTTCGCACGCCTCATCGACGGCTCCGTGACCAAGCTGCAAGAGGCGACGAAGCTCGGGCCGGGCGCTGTGCAGCAGGTCGAGACGCAGCTCAAGCGCCAGGCGACCGGCGAGCTGGCGCGGTGTATGGTCCGCGACACCTTCAGTCCATACTTCAAGAGCTGCGATACCGAAGTGCGGCTCAACACCGGCGATACGTTCACCAAGATCGACATCCTGCTCTCGGATGCGCGCGTTCCTATTCACGGCAAGGGCGGGCTCTCGGTCAAAGTCGGCCAGAACCTGGCCATCGAGTGCAAAGCCGGTCAGGCCGCGTATCTTGGCAGCCAGATCGAACACATGCTTTTCCAGGCCGCTGCTCCTGTCCGCGAGTTTCCGGCGATCAGCGTCGTCACCAAGGATCTGCACCACCTCGAGACCTCCGTCGTCGAGACCATCCGCGAGAAGCTGCGCGACAGCGGGATGCCCGTCTTTCGCTTCCTTCCAGAGAAGGACCGGCTCGACGAGGCGGTCATCTCGCTCACCGGACAGCTCGCCAAGGTGAAGGGAGACCGCTCATGAAGTACATCTACCTGGTGGATGCCGACTTCTATCGGAAGAGCGCCGCGCTGCTCGACGAGATGGACAGCGCCTTGCTGGGCCTGCGGCTGGCGGAGGCCGATCGGAGTCTGGCCGCCCTGCGCGCGGCGCTCGCGACCCGCGGCTTCGCGGTGCTCGCGCTGGACGACGAGGTGTTCTCAGCGCTCGTGCACCATGCGCAGGAGAGCAGTTCCTCCCTCGCCAGCGCTCTGTACCAGACGCACCTCGGTCTCGAGACCACACGCGCACTCACCGAGTGGCTGGCTGCCCAAGGCCACACCTTTTCCCAGACTCCTGCCCAGCCGCAGCACATGCTCCTCCTGAGCTTCTGATAAGAAGCAGCATCCGACAACGCGTCCACGAAGGTTTTTGCCAAGGAGGCCGCTGGCGCCTGGGGGCGGCGGGTGTTCGATTGTACGCAGGGGATGCGAGACACTACAAGCAAACAGAACCAAAAGGAAGTCGAACAGGGCCTGACGATTACGCTGCCGGCGGTGGTCGCCACGAGCTTGCAGGAATTGGTGCACACCGTCGGGATGCATGCGCTCGATGCGCTGCTCAAGGCCGAGCAGACTGCGCTGTGTGGTCCGCGCTATCAGCATGATCCGCAGCGTGCCGCCAATCGCCACGGCTCCACTGCGGGCGAGCTGGTCTTGGGTGGTCGCCGCGTGCGCGTTCGCAAGCCGCGCGTGCGTTCGGTGGATGGGCAGGAGCTGAAGCTGCCGACGTGGGAGCAGTTCTCTAACGAGGATCCGCTCGATGAGCGCGCCACCGAACAGATGCTGATTGGCGTCAGTACGCGCAAGTACGCGCGCTCGCTGGAGCCTCTGCCCGAGGACCTCGACGCCTTCGGAACCAGCAAGAGCGCGGTGAGTCGTCGCTTTGTGAAACAGACCACTGCACAGGTCGAGGAATTTCTTCGCCGCCCGCTCGATTCCCTTCGCTTGTGTGTGCTGATGCTCGACGGCGTTCACGTTGCAGAGCATGTCCTTTTGGTTGCAGTAGGAATCGATGAGCAGGGCTACAAACACGTCCTGGGAATGCGCGAAGGAGCTTCCGAAAATGCAGTCTCCTGCCGTGAACTTCTGTGTGATTTGCGCGAGCGCGGAATGCAGACAGAGCGCAGTCTGCTTGTGGTTCTCGACGGCAGCAAGGCACTCAGCAAGGCCGTACGCGAAGTCTTCGGGGAGCGCGCACTCATCCAGCGCTGCCGCGTTCACAAAGAAAGAAACGTCACCGAGCAGATTCCCAAAGAGCTGGTGCCGAGCGTCCGCCACACAATGCGGCAGGCCTACGCCAGTCGTGATGCGGTGCGTGCGACCAAGCAAGTAGAGAACCTCGCGCGCTCTCTGGAAGCTGAGCATCCCGGTGCTGCCTCGTCGCTGCGCGAAGGACTTTCGGAGACTCTGACCGTGATGAGACTGAGGCTCCCAGACGAGCTCGTGCGCCATCTGTCCAGTACCAACCTGATCGAGAATCTGATTGGGAGTGTCCGCAAACTCAGCGCGCGGGTGCAGAACTGGAGAGATGGACAGATGGCTCTGCGCTGGACCTGTGCGACGGCGATGGATGCATCCAAGCGATTCCGGCGACTCAAAGGATACCGAGGTCTTCCTTCACTCCTCAAAGCCCTGCGTGACCACGATCATCACTTAGGACTTGCTCCCCAAACCCAAGCAGCTTAGGAATCAACGTGCGCCGCCTATCTTTTTTCAACAGCGTGGGGGACAGAGCCGTTTGGCTAATCCTGAGTCCACTGTGGTTTCACAGTGGACTCAGGTTAGCCAAACAGCTTGTGGAAGCCGCTCGAAATCGCACGACCAGCACCGGAAACGGCGTTGCTGACACCGCTGCCAACGGCTGAAACACCGCTGCCAATGGCATTGCCGGCACCGGAAACGAGGTTGCTCGCACCGTTCCACAGCGACCTGGCACCGTTGCCAATGGCATTGCCGGCACCGGAAACGGCGTTGCTGATACCGCTGCCAACGGCTGAAACACCGTTGCCAATGGCATTGCCGGCACCGGAAACGAGGTTGCTCGCACCGTTCCACAGAGACTTGGCGCCGTTGCCAATGGCACTGCCGGCACCAGAAACGAGGTTGCCAGCACCGTTCCACAGAGACTTGGCGCCGTTGCCAATGGCACTGCCGGCACCAGAAA
>DAORCZ010000062.1:12549-16515 GCA_035345735.1 Pseudomonadota bacterium
CGAGGTTGCCAGCACCGTTCCACAGCGATCTGGCGCCGTTCGCAATTCCGCCGCCGATCTCTCCGAGCATGCCATGGCGCAAGGCGGTAACGGTGTTGTACGCACCGCTAAACGCGCCCAAACCCATCATTCCGAGACCAAGAAGGGGGTGCCCGGTGGCCATGGCCAGCGCGCCGGCCCCCATCTCGCCCGCCGACAAGCCCATCCGCTTGAGCCAGCCTCCAGTAGCACTATCGGTCGGGTCGTTAAACATATCGATTGACGTACCCGTGATTGGTCCCGAGTTAATACCCATGGCTTCTAGTGCTGGTGCGCCGTAGACCGCCAAGGCAAAGCTGGCCGGATCGATGAAGCCATTGTGCCCGCCTTTGCCGTGGCTGTTGTCTTGTCCCGTGGTTGGATCGCGGCTCGACTGGTCATAGGCGTTCACGTGCGCGCCGTACAAATCCCCAAAACTAAGGCGGCCCGACTCGCCTTGGGATTGACGTTCGTGAATTCGGTCGCCTTCCTGTTGCACCAAACTGCGCCGAACATTGTCCCATACGTTGGTGCCGTCTGGGTCGTTGCGATCTGGGTGGCCGACATAATTTGTCGCTCGATCCTGTGCATACGCCCCCGACGGCAAACCGCTGCCCGGCATCGACCAGCCAGGCATGAATTGCGCGTTGTCGCGGTAAAATGGATTGTCTTCGCTGGGATCGCGCCGTCGCGTATTGTATCCCAGCAAGTCCATTCCTTGGTTGACAACCCAGTTAATTCCGTTAGAAACCGGATTCGATGGTTCAGCCATCGCCTGATCGTTGGGGCCGCTCATATGTGGACCATCCATGGCATCTGGTGAGTATCGGCTTTCTAATAGATTGTCGCGAAAACAACGGATCGGTTGCTTTTAGCTAAGTGTCTGGTGCTCCATTGCACACAAGCCCGCATATATCCCTGCATGTCTACGAAACATGGGGGAAAAAACGGAAATTGTTTGAATGGAACAAAGAAACCTCGGCGGTTAGTCGCTGTACTGCCTTTGGAGTACAGCAGCGGCCTCGGTTCCGGGGATGACACGCCCCTTGAACGGGCGAATCGACCGCGCAGTGGTCTGCATCTGGGCAAGATGATCCAAATAGACGTCCGGTGCGGCGATGTAGTTGATACCATAGTAGCATAGATCATCGGAAAACATCATGTATTGGCGTCGTTCGCGGGCCTTTGTGGCTAAAACCACGCAAGAAATTTCGACGCATAGACCTGACAAACCCGTATCGGTGAAAAACGGAACAGGTTCTCGAAAGTCGGTCAACTGGATGCGTCGAGCAACCTCGGCTTCAATGGCCTTGGCGATCAAACGATCTGGCGACGGCAGGCCTGCGTGTCTGGCGATCAAAGGCGAGACATAAATGGACACTCTCGGCAAATCGGCGGTTTCTTCCGGTGGCAAATACTGAACCAAAGTTCCCATTTTTGCCGTCTTCCAACCGACTGGAGGAATTAGTTCTGGATAGTGTATAATTTGTGTCACCTTGCCATCATAACATCGGCTGCGCATTTTCTGAACTGAATCCACTGCGAAACCTACAGTTTGAGTAAGGAACGCGGAGGCAGCGGGCTACCTGTTAGGTAACTGACAGCAGGTGAAGCGCAACGGGCCGGGATGCAGATTCAATTGAACCGAACAAAATCACGGGGGGAAGGGACTAGTGTTAAGGTAGCAACCATGCTGCAACATCGCTTGACGGTCTTGTCCCTTCTTCTGACTGCAAGTGTCTTTTTGCCAGCTTGCGAGGACAAAATGGCCAAAACCGCACCCGAATGGGAGGAGCTCACCCTTCCACCCAAAGACCCTCGGTTCGCTTTTTCTGTTCACACGATTCACGGCACAAGTGCGACGGACATTTGGGTTGGGGCCAGCCGCTATAACTTGCACTTCGATGGGCGGCAGTTTGTACCAGTCCAAAACCAGGCGGGTCGAGAACGTGCGTGGCGTTCAGTCTGGGCCGTTGGTCCCGCAGACGTTTGGGCAGTCGGTGCGCACGGCAGTGTGGCGCACTTTGACGGCACTGCGTGGCGGGAGCAGAAACTCGATCAGGTGGACTACGACCTTTTGTACGTCATCGCCTGGCCAAACCAGGTGATTGTGACGGCAGGTGGTAGCGAACTACACCGCTTCGATGGAAAAACTTGGCGGCAAGAGCGTCCCGCAGAGCTTGCGAACGCTTCGCTGCACCGCCTGTTTGGTTTGAGCCCGAACAACCTGTACGTGCAAGTCACGAAAGGCAAAAATGGGCCTCCGGTTGTCGCGCACTTTGACGGTACTACATGGAAGCTTGAAACGCTGGGCGAGCGGGCTGGGACGGTGTATGCACTGCATGGCAGCGCCCCCGATGACGTCTGGGCTGCGGGCAAAGTCAACAAGACTTTTGGGGATGGCGGGCAGCTGTTGCACTTTGATGGCAAGACGTGGTCGCAAGCGGAGCTACCCATCGACGAACCGCTGTTCGATGTGTACGCCACCAGCAAGACGCAAGCCTGGGCGTGCGGTAAAAACGGCGTCATTTTGCGCTGGGACGGACGGCAGTGGACCCGCAGTGCCAGCGGAACAAAGCAAGGTCTCGGGGCACTCTTTGCGCCGCCCGGCGTCAAGCCGATGGTTGCGACGAACGATGCCGTGCTACGCCTCAAGTGAATGCCAAGTGGTTTAGTCTGCTGCCAGCGTGGGTCGCCGGCGTTCGATCGCAGGATGAGGGTGGAGTGCTTCATTACGACGCTTGCGGCGAGCCGAACCGAGGGACCAGGACGTGGTTCTCCAGATGGACATGGGTAAAGATGTCTCGCTCGACCTGCCCAAGCTCTGAAAACAGTGTCCGATAGCTGTTGCAAGCCCACTCTGGGAGCGAAAAATCCTGACTCTCTGTCCGAATCGCATCGAGGAGCTTTGCTACGCCCAGATGCTCCTCTTGCATGTCCTGAAGCTGGCGCTGCACAGCGCTGTCATCGCGTTCCTTTCCCATCAGATCGGCGACAGTTGTCGCCGCTGGTCAGAAAGTGTTTAGAAATCGCTGGTTTGTGAAGGGGCGGCGGGGTCAGCGCTGGTCGGAAAGTGCTGATGGAGAGGGGATCTACGGGTTAGGGTTTTTTGCGTTTGAGGGAGGCGCGGCGGGACTGGCGGGTGTCGGCGCGTTCGCGGGATTCCTTGAGGCGATAGGACTCGCCTTCGATCTGCACGATCTCGGCGTTGTGCGTGAGCCTGTCGAGGAGAGTGACGACGGATGTGGCACTCTGGAAGATCTCGTGCCACTCCGTAAACGGCTTGTTGGTGGTGACGATCGTGGAGACGCGCTGATATCTGCGGGTGATGACCTCGAAGAGCAGGTCAGCGGCTCGCGCGTCGTAGCTGAGATAACCGACTTCGTCGATGCAGAGCAGCTTAGGACGCGCGTAGTGACGGAGCCTCTGCTGAAGGGAGTGAGTCGTTTGGCGCTCGGTCAGATCGGAAAGCAGAGCGCTCGCGATGGTAAACAGAGCCGGAATGCCGTGTAGAATCGCTTGGTAACGGAGATTCTGCGCGAGCATGGACTTGCCGACGCCATTGGGACCGAGGAGTATCAGATTCTCTGCGTGAGAGATGAAGTCGAGACGGAAGGACTCCTCCAGCGCGTCTCTGTCGATGCGCTTGGGCCACGACCAGTCGAAGTCCGCGAGCGGTCGAAAGCGGCCCAGGTGCGCAGCGGCAATGCGACGAGCGAGGCCGCGAGTGGCGCGCTCCTGCTCCTCCCAAACGAGGAGGCGCAAAACCCACGGCTCGGCAGAGACTTCGTCGAGGTGAGCCGCCAGACCGTGCATTCCTAATGCGACCGCACGCGAGGAAAGGGAGTCAGCGTGGCTCATGGGAATCCTCCGAAAGCAGCGAGTCGTAGGAGGAGAGCGGGTGCGGAGTCACCGTCACAGCGCGCAGCGGAGAGTCCGGAGGGAGTC
>DAORCZ010000063.1:0-3573 GCA_035345735.1 Pseudomonadota bacterium
GGGCAAGGTGATGCTGTTCGACTTTTACGCGGACTGGTGCATGCCCTGCCGGAAAGTCGATGCGCATGTCTATGGCCTCCTCGGAAAAAGTCCTGATCTGGCTTATCGAAAGCTCAACCTCGTCTCGTGGGACTCGGCGCTGGCCAAGCGTCACATGGCGCAGGTTGCGAACCTGCCCTACGTCGTGGTCTATGGTCGCGACCGACAGCCGGTCGGCGCGATGATGGGCCTCGATCTGGCCGCGCTCGACAAGATCATCGAGGCAGCTCGCGCGAAATGAAGCTGCGCGTGGTTCTCATCGTCGCGGGACTGCTCGCGATAGTCCCGCTGTGTGGCTTCGCTTGAGCGGGTTGAAGCAATCCGAACCTCCCGGTCGGGAGGTCTGAGCAGATCACCTCGTCGCGGGGGACGCTAAAGCTATCTCTGTCTGTGCTCGGCACCTACACCGAGACCGGCCATGAGGAGCATTGCCCCGACATCAACGGGCCGGGATGCGCCGCGCAGCCAGCACCGGCTCAGTGGCATTCGCTCAAGTTGTTTTTCAGCGAGGTGCGGCTCTCTGCGAACTACGGCTTGCTCGATTGGCTGAGCGCAGATCTCATGTGGTCGCTGCGCATCGTCGGGATCTGGTTTCAGCTTCAGGATCTCGCGAGGAAGCCCATCGACTCACCTTACGGCGAGGAGATCCACCATCGAACGGAGACGCTGGTAGGACTCAGCGACCCATGGCTGAGCTTGCGCGCCGTTCAACAATGGGAGCGCTGGGCGCTGGCGGTGCGGCTCGGCGTCACGCTGCCGGTCGGTGCGACGGTCGAGAACCCGTTTCGTCTCGGACGCGAGGGGCAAAGCCACCAGCACATCCAGTTCGGCACGGGCACGGTAAATCCTTTCTCCGAGGTCGAAGTGCAAAGGCAGCTCGGACGCTTCACCGTGTCCGCGTGGATGCTGAGCCGCGTGCCGCTGTACGCGAACCACCATGGCTACCAGGCAGGCCCGATGGTGCTGACGGGGGTGCGAGCGCTCAGTGACTTGTGGCTCAAGCGATGGCACTTCACGCTCGGTGCCCTCGTCTACCACGAGAAGCCCGAGCGCTGGGATGGTGTCGTCGAGACAGAGGGCAATCTGGGCCGCACCGACCTGATGCTGGAGGCGGTCATTGCCTGGCGTTTCACAGGCCAGTGGACGCTCGGACTCAGCGCACGATTTCCGGTGTGGTCTCACGTCACGGGAGCGCAGCTCTCGACACCCGCCATCGTCGAGTTGTCGATTTCGCGCCCCTTCCAACTGACGAAACGCTCCCGCTAGGAGGACCTCAAATCCCGCAATTTTTTCTTGAAGGAAGGGCGGGGTGAGCGGTTGACGCTTTGGGATTTTGGCATGCGGCGGAGTACGGCCTGACGAAAACGGGAGTGCCTCTGGGGACCGTCTGCGTATCTGTATTTCGCGGATGCGCACCCCACTGGGTTAGACGCGCCTGTTCCCCGCAACACCTTCGTGGCATGGCTCTCTGCCTGCGGGTATGAAGTCCGCTCCTGCATACCACCATGCCTCACCTGAACGCGCCGTTGTGACGCTGCGGTACCCCATTTCGCGAGCCTACAGTTGCTTCCGCTACTCAGACGTGATCTAACTGGCCAAGGTCGGTGGGCTTGCGCAAGTGCGGGTGCGGACACCATGCCTCTTGTTATGGCTGGGGTGGAGTGTGCAGCCTGGCAGCGGTGGGGCGAAGCGGGCGCGTAGGTTCCAGGCTAGCGATTCGGCGCTGGCCAAGAACTTGGTCGCGCATCGCTGAAGTGCGTGGTCTTCATACCGAAGCCATGCCGTCGCAAGCCATCGCAGGCTAGACGAGACAGGATCTCCCTCGCGCGCCCTCTATCGGCGGGACATGGTGCCGACGCCGACAATGGGTTTGTGTCGCTGTTCCTGGCCTCACTGATCGTACTGCTCTACGTGGCTCAAGTAGTCGCGCAGTGACCACCCCTGAAGCACGGGCACCCACCGCAGATCATGCGCGAGCTAGAGCAGCTCCTCGTAGCTGGTGAGCGTGCGCGTCTGATGCTCGTCGATCTCAAGCCGGTCTTGTGCAGCATGATCGGCTCGCACATCCAGTCCTGAATCGGTCCCACTCTGTTGCTGCAGTCTCCTGTCCGAGCAGGCGCTCCATTCGCCTGTTCTAGTGCCACGATGCGCAGCGGTCACGCGCAGCGGCAGCGCCTGCTCTCAGTAAGTCGAGTAGACCAAGGAACAGCGCGTGCGGCGAGCGATCTTGTGCCCGGCAGCGCTGCCAGGAGTGCGGCCCGATGTTCGGCGCCCACTCTGCCCTCGCTGATGTTCGGCGCCCTCTCTGCCTCCGCTCTGGTCCTATCGCCTGCCCAACGAACGCGAACGCCAAGCCGCCGGCTTACACGACTCGCAAAGCGTCGAGGTTGCTCAGAAAACCTTCTTCCTGGCCAAGCACGCCATCACGCCAAGTCCCGAACGGACAGGCTCCTCGTAACGAGTTGCGCGCCGAGTCGTGACGGGCCTGTCGTCACTCTGTAACCAGCGCCGCGCTCATCTGCGACGCCGCTTCTGTGGCTAGCTGCGACGCCAAGTCTGTGGCCACTTGTGACGCCGAGTATGTGGCCACTTGCGACGCCTTCTGCGTGGCCATTTGCGCGGCCATTTGCGCGGCCATTTGCGCGGCGCAAACGCGGCCATTGTCGAATTTTCTGAAGTGCCCAAAAATTGGACCAAGTCGCTGAGAACACTCACGGTTCCGGCTGGGTGCGAATCTTGCTAAGCACCCGTCGAGCATGGCCGCGCAAATGGCCACCCAAATGGCCACCCAAATGGCCACCCAAGTGGCCACTCAAATGGCCACTCAAATGGCCACTTAAATGGCCACCCAAATGGCCGCCCAAATGGCCGCCCAAATGGCAACGCAAATGGCGGTAGCCGTGACGCAGCCGTGACGCAGGGGTCGTCACGACGTTACGGAGTTGGCCAGGCCGCGAACGAGAATACTCCGTGTTCACTTGAGCGGGCGTTACCGACAGGCAGGTCAGCGACTTGAGCTGACGCGGCCATGCAGTCTCGGTGACACGCACGGGCGAACGCGAAACCAATCACGGCCAGTTCCGCAGGCTGTCGAGACGTCCCGATCGCTGCCAGCCCCGCTACCACCAACGCGCCGCGTCTGATGCTGGCATCGCAGCGGGTCGCGAGGCCGTCTACGCAGTGATCACCGCAGCCATTGCAGCCAGCATCACGAAGTGGACACGCGTAACGGCGCGAACAGCCCAACGCGACGCGAACGCGAACGCCAGCAGCCCCAGCCAGCACGGCAGCCGCGGAGCAGCTGCGCAGCAGCCGCGCAGCAGCTGCACGGTATCCACGCCGTAGCCGCACGGTAGCCGTGCCGTAGCCAGAACATAGCCGGACTGTAGCCGGACTGTAGCCGGAACTCAGCCAAGCGGAAGCCGGCGATCGGAGTTCAACAGAATCAGGACGTTGGGATAGGCCTATCGATCGAATCAGGTGCGGCTATGTTCCGGCTGCTGCGCGGCTACAGTCCGGCTGCTGTTCCGCTAC
>DAORCZ010000063.1:3673-16493 GCA_035345735.1 Pseudomonadota bacterium
AGTCCGGCTACAGTCCGGCTACAGTCCGGCTACAGTCCGGCTACAGTCCGGCTACAGTCCGGCTACGGTCTGGATCGTTGTCGGCTAGCTTCTGCATACAGTGCATCTGGCCGATGGACTGCATCACGGTTCCGGGCGCGAACGGGCACATCGTTGGCATCGGATTGAGTGGATCGCTGGTGATCCGCCAGCTATCCCACCGTCGTGGGTGCAGTGCCCCCGTCGTCCATTGCCCCAGCATCTGATCTCTTCTCTGCCTCTGGTTCCCTCGTCCAGATTCCATGCTGCATCATGATCAGGAGTCTCGCATCGCTGACTAGCTGACGAATCTGCCTGCGCACTTTGGGGGGCAGATCTGACGTCGGCTGTGCTGGCAGCGGCCGGCCCGTCTGCAACGCCTCGATCCGCTCGACAGCATACGCCGCGTAGGAGCGTCGCTCGGAGTTGTTTAGGATCGATTTAATGCGCCCAGCCTCGACGTCGGTCAGCGATACGAACGGAGGCGGCAGACGATACATTGCGTCCGGTCCCTGCATGTAGCACCCCAGCCATGCGCTGCGTAAGTCGAGGACCGCGCGACTTAGCCGCGGATCGCAGGCTACAGCCTGAATGCGCCCCTGATCGTCGGGGAGAAGGTTGAACTCGGGCGGGGTCGGTGTGGGTGTTCCGATCGCGCGGGCATGGAAGCACTCCACTTCATGCATGAACACTGCGCACTTTTCGGTGTGCATGACGATCCCGGTCAGCTCCTTGACTTCCGCCTCCGTCAGCGGAGGGGAGCACTTGGGAATGCAGGACGCTCCCGCCTGCGCTGCCTCCATTGGAGCCTGTGCTGCCGCCCACGTTGCCTCAGTGACCTCCAGGGTCTTCTGCCCAACCTGCACAGTGATCTTGGGCGACGGGATCGGTGGTTCGTCGCTGCGCTGCTCGGCTGGGTTTGCGCTCGCCGACGGTGCATCGTTCTCCACGATGGGCAGTGTCCGCGAATCTGCACTCGAAGATGCCGACGCGGCTACAGGCGCAGCAGCATCCTGCGCTGGCGAGAGCGAGGATGCGACATCCGCCGGCACTTGCGTCGGAGCCACCAAGGACTCGTTCGTCATTGCCGGAGTCGTCGATGCTTGTGGCTGCATATCGACAGCACTGGATCCTGAGTCCGCTGCTTCCGTCACATCGACGCGAGACGTCAGGGAATCAGAGTTCCTGAGCGTCTCGTCATCGTGAACAACCGGGCCTTGCTCCGTCGGGGCTTCCACCTGCTCATGCTCTGTCGGTTCCACGCTCAACGATTCGCCAGGAACCTCGATCGCGGCACGACGCTCTGCGAGATCGCTGTGACTCGGCGCTGCTTGCTTCTTCTTCACGCCACCGCGTCCCGACCTTCGCGAAGCGGATTTGACGACGCGTGCATCATCTGGTGGTCCCAGAAAAAAACGAAGCGCTGGCAGGTGGCGATTCCCAACAGGAGGAACCAGCGCGCCCTGCGCATCCACCCACAGCAGTCGATACAGCTTCCCAGCTCGCAGCTGAAGATCGTCGGGCAGCTGGAACGGTCGCAGGCGCCAGAACGACGGCGAGCCCATCACGTTTGGGTCAGGCACAACGCGCGGCGCATCCCACTCATCGCGCCCCTGCAACACTACGCGATAGCCGACCGCCCCCTCCGGGGCCTGATCCAGTACCTGCTCATCGAAGGCAACACGCCAACCCATGCGGCGAGGACGTTCTGGCTCATGCGCACGTTCGCTCGTTCTGCGCTGAGCCGCCTTGCGTGGCGTGCTTGCGTGCAAGCGCGCGGTCCGACGAGTCTCTTCAGAAACCTGGCCATCACTGCCGTCTGGCTGCGTGGCCCCGCGCTGCCGTTCGCGATACGCCGCCGATCGACATGCTGCGCTGCAATACTTGGTCCCCCTCGGCGCACCCACCCGAAGCTGCTTTTCGCACTGGCGACACTGCATACCCAATTTTCGGGTTCGGCGTGACGCGGTTTCTTGCGTCTTCTCAACGATCGGAAATGACTCTGTTTTTTGCTGAACGCGAACGCGTCGCGCGTCACGTAGGGCATGACGTTCGCGATGCTGCTGTGGATGTGATTCGTCACGCCCAGAAACGCTTGGCAATGCGATCCACCCTTTTGGTGGGTGTTTTTCATGACGTGCGTTCGTCCGCCAAGATTGGGCCTCTTACTGGCGCTCTGGTTGGCATTTCTGATGGCACATTGGCCGCAAAAAATAAGACTCATAGCAAAGTGTTTGCCAACTGAAAGGTGCTTGAATTCGCATGGATAGCCAATTGACCTGAACGAAGCCGTCCTCGACGATGCCAGTAGGAATGCCAACCAAAACGCCAGCAAGAATGTCAGCAGAGTGACCCGTGGATCTGGCAACACCGGTCCTCCTATCGGCGACTGCTACGAAGCCAGCAGGTACATCAACATAAGCGGCGCTGGCGGAGGTGCAGATGGAGCAGTTTGCAGCTCAATCTTACAGCCTCAGAACCCGACTCGGCCTGCCGCTTCCGCTCCTGCCAGGGACTTAGCAGAGGCCACACGGGAGCCACGCTTGGCAAGCGATGGGCCGCGACGGGAAACCATGGGCAGCGACACTGCTAGCGTGTGCAGCGACTCTCAATCCTCCGACTCACGCGCGGTCGGAGGTGGTGGGGCGGCCGGTAGGATGGCCTACGACAGCCGAAACAACGCCCAGGAGTCACCAAGCCGCTACCGGGCGATTCGCGGTACCCTATGCGGGTTTAGGATGTTCTTAAGGGCTTGCCGGGGGGACCGGCGCTGCGATCACCGCCCAGCGGCGTTCGCGTAACGGAGGCGTGAACAGATGAGTGATGATTCTTCGACGGCGAATCCTGAAGCCGAGGTGCCGGTGCTAGATGGCGTTTGGCTGCGCCGCGAACGCGAACGGATCGCGATTGGGCGGCGGCAGGTCGCAGAACGATTGGGTCTGCCCGAGAGCCAGGTGAGCCGGGTGGAGATGAACAAGCGGCTGGTTCCATCGGAGTGGTTCGCCGCTCTGGCCAAGCTGGGCTTTCCGGTTCCCTCGAACTTGCTCGTGATGGACGCCCTGAAATCGGCACCGCAGGTTCCAGAGGTTTATGCGCCGACTTCGGCCGCTTTGTCGTCCGCAGAGGACCCGTTCGACAGGACCGTCGAAGGCGGGCCAGGGCTCCTCGAAAGCGCACCGGCCGAGATCCTCATGCAGCCTGTGGAGACGGACCTGCCGTCCGAGCAGCCTGTTCCCGGGGTTCTGCCCGAGCCTGTGCCTAGGCCTGATCTTGTGCCTGCCCCCACGCCGGAGCCCAAAGCCGCAGCGGAGCCAAGCCCCGCGATCGATGCGCCTACAGCACCGTCCGATGTACCCAGCCCCGCGATGCAGGCAGCGGAGCCCGCAGAGACTTCTCTTTCGCCGCCCACAACTTCGCCGGTCGCCGCTCATTCGAGCGGTGGGCTACTCCGCGGAAAGTGGCTGCAAGAGCAGCGTCGGGCCCGCGATGTATCCATGCGACAGCTTAGTGAGGCCCTCGCCACTTCCAAGTTCAGCCTGAGGCGCCTCGAGGCGAACGACATGCCGCTGCCGTCAAGGTGGCTGCCCAAGCTGGTGGCGCTGGAGTTGATCGATGGGAAGTCAGATCGAATGAAGCTTCAGCCGACGGCTCCCCGCTACACAGGTCGCTGGCTGCGGCGCGAGCGCAAGGGGCGAGGGATGACCTACATCGCCATTGCTCCCGCGCTGCGCGTTGCGCCGTCTCTGCTGGAAGTGACCGAGAGACACAACTGGCCTCTGCCTCCGGAGTGGTTGCCAGCGCTGCGCACGTTGGGCTTGACGAGATCTGCTGCGGCCCTTTCGGTGGATACAGCGCGGACCCTGCAGAAACCCACTCGCGAGAAGCCTCCGCGGAAGTCAGCGGCTGCATCAAAAGAACCGCAGCGTCGAGCTGCGCGAACCACGAGCGCGCCACCCGATAAGACCCAAGACCCATCGCTCGGCAAGCCGTTGTCAGGGGCGTGGCTCCGCCCGCTGCGGCTGAAGAAGCAGATCACGCAGCGCGAGCTGAGCCAGCGTCTCCAGACCAACCCCAGCGAGCTGTGTCGGTACGAGATGAAGGACCGCCCGCTGCGACCGGACTGGTTGCCCGTTCTGCACAAGCTGGGATTCCCAGTGCCGACCACACCCCACGAAAATTTACAGACTCCCAAACGCGCCGCCGCGGCGGTCGCGGCCAAGCCAGTGGCCTCGATGTCGGCGCGGGCTCTGGACCCAGCCCCGCGGATCGATGGCCGCTGGCTCAACGCCGAGCGCGACCGGCTGGGGCTTAGCCGCCGTGCAGTGCAGCTCGGGCTGCGTGTGTCCTGGGAGATCTATCTGCGATTTGAAAAGCCGCGCGTCCTCTTGCCGCGGTCTTGGTGGCCCGCATTGCGCCAGCTCGGGATGCGCCTGCCGACTGTGCTGCCCACACCGACTGCTCCAGCGACTCCGCGCACTGGCCCTCTCGATGGTGCATGGCTGGCCAAAGAGCGAAAGCGACTGCGGCTGACCGAGTACGATGCGTGTCGCGCACTGCAAGTCAACGCAAGGATGCTCCGTCGTATCGAACGGGAGGCCGACGCGTTGGCGAAGGCATGGTTCCCAGCCCTGCGCGCGCTGGGCCTTGCCGTGGATGTCGCTCCGGGGCTGAAAGACTCTGCCAACAAGGTCGCTGGAACGGCCCCCGCTCCAGCCAAGCCCATCGGCTCACCAAAGTCTGGCAAGGCGATCGTGGCACCACCAGCTCCCGCACCGACTACATCGTCCGCAGCGCAGGTCACATCGCCCAAACCTCCCGTCCGTGACGCAGCCGACTGCGACCTAGCCATGCTGATCGTGACCTATCGCTTGAACCTCGGACGCCGCAGCCAGCAGCCCCCCATGGAGACCCTGTCGCGCATCCTGGCTGACCTACGCGAGTCAGGCGCCGATCGCAACGTCACGCACGACGATGTAGAACAGGCGGTGAAGGGCCTGCTCCGCACCCACCGCACCTGACGTATCAAGGTTTCCGTAGCCTGCCCGCCGGGAGCGGCGCAGGAGCGAGGTGGCAGAGAGGCTCGTCGTTGCCGAACCTTCACATTACATCAGCAAGTGTCTTCCGTTTCGAGCGCGAGGAGATTCTTGCATTGCGCGCACGGAATGCCTGCTCAGACCTAGCGTCGGCTGCGTGGGCCGGGGATCGCGATCATCAGCACGCCGGCCAGTGCTGCGGCAGATCCCGCGATGGTGAACGCAGCGCCGGGCACCAGCGAGCCGATGCACACCGGCTGATCAATGACAGAGCTGGCCAAGCATAGCCCGTCGATCGTCAGGCCGTAGACGCCGCCGCCGATACCGCCCAGCCCCAGGCCCAACAGCGTACCGCCAAGTGCCATACGCCAGCCCGGCCTTGGATAGCGAGCTGGCCTCAACGCCACCTGAGGCTCGTCGCGACTTGGGGCCAAGGTGATCTGCAGGCGGGCGGTCTGTTGCGGCTGCACGGCCGTGGCTACTTTGCGAGACTGGAAACCGCCCAGACGTAGGCTGACTTCGTGGCGTCCGGCATAGGCTTGGCGATGATACGGCGTGGTGCCCAGCTCGATTCCATCGACGAGAACAGTCGCGCCGCTGGGCGTGGTCGCAATGTCCAGCTCACCGCGCTCGCGTGCGGCATCCTCGTTTATGGCTTGGGTCAGCAGCTCGGCCAGCCGTAGGGTGGCTTGCTCTAGCGTGCAGTAGATGCAGGCCGCGGTGCTCCGGCCACCGATCGCGCCGACACTCACGTTGTAGTACGTCAGCCCCAAGTCCCAGCGACGAGGGCGATAGCCTGCTGGCGGCGGTTCGTAGTCGGGGCCTTGGGAGAGTGGCTTCGCATCGGGCTCACGGGCGCTGAGCTGATACGTCACCACGGACTGCACATGCAGCAACCGACCCACTCGATCCAGACAGGTCGCTTCCTGGCATCGCTCAAGCCCCTCGTTTTCGACCACCATGTCTCGCTCGCGTGGGCTCGTGGGCAGCACCTGCTGCCGCTTCAGCGCCGCGTTCAGCGCCCCCTCGACAAACGACAGCTCACGCTCATCAAGTCCGCTGGCGCTGGGGCGAAGAAGGCATGCCAGCTTGGACTCGTCGTCTGTGGCCCGCGCTTCTGCCGCAACCATGCTGACCAGCAGGACAACCGCAGCAATAGAACGGCGACACATCATGCCCCGCAGATCCCCGCAGCATTATCGCGCGCTCGGAAGGCGGATTCCAGACCACAAAGCCACGAGGCCAGCGCGCTCGTGCCTGCCGACGGAAAATGGCGCACAGGGAATCTTCATCAAACGACGCATCGAGTCGTGTCCTCCCCTGCCGAACGCAGACGAACCCACATCAGCCGCAGATCCGTAGCATCCGAAACAACGCCGCTTGTCAGCGCGGGCTGCGCCATGGGAAAATTCCTGTGGGGCGATCAGCGTGGCGTGCAAGCCCTTGCCGCAAGGTTCCAGTGATGGCTGATGCAGACGACATCGACGAGGAGGTAGGGCTCCTGAAGCCCGGCGATGTTCTCGACGGTCGCTATCGCATCGAGAAAGAGCTGGGGCGTGGCGGCATCGGCGTCGTCTACCGGGCGTTCGACCTCGAACTCCAGACCTTCGTCGCAATCAAGATGCTGCTGCCGAAGTGGGCGAAGGACCGCAAGATGGTGGCCCGCTTTCTGCGCGAGGGGCGGCTGGCCATTCGGGCACGACACGCCTATATCGTGTCAATCCTGGCCATCAACCGGCAGCAGGGAACCGGCACGCCGTACATTGTCATGGAGTTTATCGAGGGCACGGTGCTCCTCGATCGCCTGAAGGCAGCACGCGATCGAGGACTGCCCATCGGGCTCGCGATCCTGCCCATCATCAAGCAGCTCGCTTCCGTCCTGGCCGCTTGCCACGCACAGAAGATTGTTCACCGTGATCTGAAGCCAGCCAACGTGATTTTGGTGCCTGACGAGCACGTCACGGGCGGCGAGCGAGTGAAGCTCGTGGACTTCGGCATCGCCAAGATGTTCAGCGATGAAGAGGACGGCACGCAGACCTCGGTGGGAGATCAGCAGCCGGGCACGCCGTCGTACATGGCTCCAGAGCAGTGCTCGACGCTAGATAAGGATGCCGACCCCGCCAAGATGGACGTATATGCGCTGGGCGTCATGCTCTATCAAGGGCTCGTCGGACGACTGCCGCTCTATAGCCCCAATCGCATCGGCATGATCGCGCTGCTTCTGCACAGTCAGCCCGAGCCGCTGCTCAAGTTTGATCCCTCGCTGCCCGCTGAACTCGCGCAGCTTGTCCACGACATGCTGTCGAAGGACCCCACGAAGCGGCCCACCATGGATCAGGTGCGGCAGCGCCTGAATTCTGGCACGGAAGTCATCAGCGTCCGCTCGACCATCGAGATCAACGCGCTGGTTCCTGCGCCGGTCAGCGAAGGGAGTCTGGCCCAGACGGCTGATGAACCCGCCTCGACGGTTGGAGCGACGGCACCGCCTTCGCACACGCCCGTCAAGTCGATCGGCGAGCGCAGCACAGAGCCCCAGCCCGCAGAAGCGATGGAGCAGTCGAGCGTGGGAGCAGGCACTGGACAACAGGTTACTGGGGCCGAGACACGCCATCGTCGTCGTCGCAGAATCTGGCTGCTGGCTGGCAGCGCAGCTCTGGTTTCCTGCGGCATCGCTGGTGTGGCCTGGCGCGTGCTCACTCCATCGTCGGTCTCTAAACCAACCGCGGCGAACGTGTCAGCCGTAGCGCCCGCACCAAGCATTGCACCGAGCCAGACTGCGGCAGTGGTTCCTGCAGCTACGCCTCCGGCTGTTCTTGTGCCGCCGCCGGCCGCGCCTGTTGCTGAGAAAGATGCGTTGTCGGCTTCGCCCGAGACGCGCCACGCGAAGAGCAAACCCATCTGTGTCGAGCCGATGGACTCCTGCATCACGGGCAAAGTGACGGCAGCGCAGCGAGGCGCGATCCTGACATCGCTGCGCGAGGCGAAGATCAAGCTCTGCCCCAGTGACAGCCTGCGCGTGAGCCCTGACTACGACATCGTGGCGATCGGGATTCGGAAGAACAAGCAAGAGGACTTTCAGAACCTGCTTCGCGGATACCTGCGCAGCGCCAAGCTGCAAGGCCAAGTCGAGATCAAATGCCCGGCCAAATAGGATCGCGCCATCGCTGGCGACTGCGACTGACGTTCTTGATGCTGACGACATTCGGCTGCACGGCGGGCCTTCAGCGCCAACTCGACGAGACGCGCGCCGAGCTGGCGGAAGTGAAAGCGCAGGGCGCACGCACCGCGGAGGAGCTGGAACGCCTCAAGAGCACGCTGACGATCGAGATCAACGCGCTGTGGGGGAAACTGGAGTGCGGCAACGATCGTGTCAAACGCTTCCTCAGCGAGTGCGAGCGCGGCTCTGATACCTGCTCTGAAGACGGCGTCGCCAACGCGCTGGCCTTCATGGACAGCCAGCCGCACACGACGATGTACCTGCGCACGCAGGGGCCGATTCAGCCGGTGCCGTTTCGGCTCGGCAACCTGGGTTTTCTGACCGAGGCTCGCAACTTCCATCCCACGACAAAGTTTCTGGTCCTGGTACAGCCGCGAGCCGAAGGCAGCGAGGGCGAGCGGGAGGCCAAGCGCATCGGCAAGGAGACGGTCGAGTATGTGCGCAGCGAGTTCAAAGTCCCCGCCAACATCAAGATCCTGGGACCGCTGACGCTGCCCTGTAAGCTCAAGGCGGATCAGCTCAAGAGCTATATGTCTCGCAACGACCGCCCACGCCTTGGTGAGCCCAGCGAAAAAGAGGGACGCCTTCGTGTGTGGATCTTTAGAACCGATTGCTGACGAGGACTCCCATGCGCTGGCTGACCCGCTGTATCTGCGCTGCGCTGCTTCTGCTCTGGCCGTTTTCAGGACGAGCGGCTGAGCCGATCAAGTCTGCGGACTCGACCGATGCCGAAGCTGCGCACGCGCTGGAACAGCTCCCGCTCGCGGGATACCTCAAGAACCTTCTGGTGTGGGACGAGAAAGACTCCAACTGGCAGGTAGCGCGCGGCGCGGATGCACCGAACGAGCGCGCGTCCGTCGTCATCGTTCACCTGTGGGCCGACTGGTGCAAGCCGTGCCGCGAAGAGTTCCCCATCCTGCGTGAGCTGGCCGAGCAAGTTGAGGGGGCGCATCCGGGCAAGGTTCAGTTCCTGTATTTGTCGCAGACGCAGGGCCAAGCCGAGATGCAGAGCTTCCTGTTTAAGTACCGCGCCCGTATGCCCAAAGCGCCCATCTACCAGAACACGGCGCTCGGTGAGTTTCTGCTGCGGCAGCTCAGCCGCACCGGCCTGCCGCTGCCCATCACCCTGATCCTCGACGAGCGTCGCGTTGTGCGCTCTGTGCTCATTGGCAGCGTCGCGCGGCATCGTGGATACGTTGCCGGCACCGTGGCTCGTCTCGTCTCTCTCTCGCAAGGCTCCAGTCAACCATGAGGCCCATCCCTTCACTTCTCGCGCTCGCCGCTCTGCTACTTCCGGTCATCGCCACCGCAGAGGACACCAAGAGCGCCGACAACCCCCAGATCTATCTGTGGCACTTCCAGCGCGGCTGCGCGCCTGATGCGCGCTTGCAAGAAGCCGTGCGTGCCGCCGTCAAGCGCCTCGCGTATCCCGTCACCGCGCTTCGTGTACCCGCGGACTGGGCTGGCTGTCAGGGGGAGTCATGCGCCAAGCTGCTTCGACAGCGCTGCCCATCCGGAATGCACAGCGGCGCAGTCGTCGGCGGACGCGGCGAGCAGCGCGGTCGCTGGACCGTCTACTCGGTCTGGCTCTACGACCTCGCCACCGGCAAGACCGCCTACCTCGATCACTACTGCCCCGACTGCGATCTTCAAGTCAAACTCGCCGACAGCGTTCCGCTTCTGATCGAGCGACCCACTTTCGGACCAAGCACCAAGCCCATCCCTGCGTTCTGCGCGCCGCTGCCCAGCGAGGCCAGCGAAAAGCCATCTCTGCCTCCCGTCACCAAGGTCCACTACATCGCCTACGGCGAAGGTCGCCACAAGGCCGCAATTCAAAGCGCGATGGAGAGCGTGATCAAGTCCACGGGCATGCGCGCTGACGAGATCAGCATCCGCGCCAGGGATTACAACAACCCTGACGTAGTGGCGCGCATCGTCAGCAAAGGCCAGCCCGAGCAAGTGCTGGTCGCCGATGTGCAGCAGGACGGCAAGGTCGAGCTGTTCCTATACGACGCACGCAACCAGACCAGCGACTACCTGGCCATCGACTGCCCCGCCTGCGACAAAGAGGAACTCATCAGCAAGCTGCGCACCGCGACCGGCAACCTGCTCGACCGCTGCCGCGGCGACCAATGCGGCTCACGCGCCCAGACCATGCCCGCCCCACCGGAGGTATGCCAGCCGTCCCCGGTCTGCGGTGGGGCCAACATCGCCGTCACTTCGGCAGATCTGGGCAACCCAATGTCCTCAGTACAAGCGCACCGCAACCGCATCGTGACCGGGCTCGCCTGGGGAGCTTTTGCGGCCTCAGCAGCGACATCCATCCTGCTCTTTGGTCTGGATCAAACGTCGATTTCTACCGTCCAGAGCAACGGCCGCGCTGTGGATCACACGCTGTACGGGCCAGCATGGGCAATGGCCGGAGCATCACTGCTGACCCTTGGAGTGGCCATCCCCACAACGCTGCTGCTGGACCGCGGGAGTGGCGGTGCGCACGGCTCAAACAGTGGAAGTTCTACAAGCTTTCAATGTCCACAGTAGGATTGCGTTGAGGAAAACGGACATGCTGAGATCGACACTGCTCCTTGTGAGCGCATCGCTGCTGGCGGCGACATCGAACTGCCAGGGCATCTCGGTTCGTGACCTGGACGATGGAGGCTCGTGTTCCACGGTGGACCTGCACACTCCGCCGCAGGATCTCGCCCCCCCTGCTCCCAAATGTGCAGCGGCAAAGGGGCTGGCCGGGGACAACTTGCTGTGCGTGGACTTCGATAAGGTGACGCAGCTCACCGACCCGGCGCTGGCGGGCTGGAAGTTCGACGCGGCAACGCCATGTCCAGGCTGGCAGATCAGCGGCGGTGCCTTGCAGGTTCAGAACTTCGGCACGTTCATGGGCAACTGCGGCCTGACGCTCCCGCCCATCGACTTCAAGGTCGCGCCGAATACGAACTATCAGCGCGCGACAATCGCGCTGGTTCATCGGGTGGACATCAGCGACCCGGAACAGCAAGCTCAGATCTTTCTGGATCTGGACAGTCCCACGCGCTTGATCCACCAGACCACGTCACGGCCCGGCGTGCCTACGCTGATAACAACGGCCCTGACCGTCAACAAGGCAGACCTACCCGGCGCACTGATGAGCGTCTTCAAGTTCTTTCTGAAAGCTAGTTCGCTGAATGCCCTTGGAGGAAGGCAGGGGTGGCAGATACAGTCAATTGCGGTGAACGGGGCACCGTAGTGGCGCTGCCCCTCAGCGAACGCTAGCTTGCAGTAGCCCTGTAAGCGCGCGAATCGCTAGCCCGCAAGCAAGGAGCAACAAGTAGATTTTGACATATCGGGCGCTTGTGTACTTTTCTAAGCGACGATGTTGTTGCTGAGATGTCAAATAACTCTCAGCCTGATTTCCCCATCTAAAATCATATCCGCAGTCACAACGCATCGCGGTAGGTGGGTTAATTAATCCACATTTTGAACAACGCAGTACACTCACGACGACGATCTCACTTTCTTTGTTTCTTATTTTGATTGGGAGACTAGAGGTTGTTTCTTGCGGCGGAATGCCCAAAAGTCCAAACACTTTGGTACCATTTTCCGTGCATCAAGGCAGGTTTCCTCTATTCGATAACCCGACGGGAATGAAGCTATTACCTCAGACCCGATGCTGCTTATGGTCTCGACATCTTCCTCGGTGGCGGGGCCATCGAAGTACGCCATTATATGTATCCACTTATCAGCTTCAATGCCGCACGTCACGGCAACAAGTTGTTCGGTCACTTCGTCAAGTAGCGCGGTCTGAATTGATAGTCTTAGAGTGACCAGTGGATTAAAATCTATCATGGATTGGGCCTCGACGGTACGATATGAATTTTCCCATCCTTAGCATAATGTATTATGCCATTTTTGGTTGGGGTTCGTTGCCCTGTGGATTCGTCGATGAATTCACCAATAATTTTTCCAAAATCGACACGTTCCTTCGACCCTGCTTGGCCAACCTGAATTTTGCCTACCTGCTCGCCACTACCCGCGTGTTCTAGCAGTTCTTCGGGAGCGGCTGTCAAGACACTTCTGTTTTTCTCCGCCACATAGTTCGGATGTCCAGGTATATGCTTGCCTTGCTGCCCAGGCTGGATCGCAAGTTCCTGCACCGGAACCGAAGATCCTTCGCTATGCGGAACAAATGCAGGTGCATCGTGCTCTATCGTGGACTCGACGCCGCGCGATGCCGCCCTAGCTGAATCCGCAACTTTGGGCCTGTATCGCAAATTCCCAAAGTTGCTCCCCAGCCCCTGTACTTCGTAGTTGGCCGGGTTCAGCCTCGCTGTGAAGCGATCTAGCAAGCCTGCGAACCGCGGCGCTGCCACCTCTCCCGCTTCGCCAGCCCCTGCGAGCGCGCTGGCCTCGGCAGCAGCAAACTCCGCTCCGTGCCCCGCAGCCGTCGCGGCCTCGCGCGCCGCGAGCAAAGTGCTGCCGCGAACCAGCGCGGTCTCTGCTGCCGCCGGGCCAAGCAGCAGCACGGTCTGATCGAGCATCGTCTCAACCGCGCCGCAGGCTT
>DAORCZ010000064.1:0-16418 GCA_035345735.1 Pseudomonadota bacterium
GCAACCTGACTCGACAGCGACGGCTGCGACACATGACACAGCTCAGCCGCGGCGTGAAAGCTGCCGGTCTCGGCAATCGCAACCAGATACTGCAGCTGCCGCAGCGACAGCGGGTGGGGCGAGAAGCGCATGCACGGCTCCGGCGCTTACTTCCCGGTGAACTGACTGGGGCGCTTGCCGAGGAAGGCGGCCATGCCTTCGCGCTGGTCGGCGGTGGCGAACAGCTGACCGAACAGGCGGCACTCTAGGCGGTTGGCTTCCGACAGCGGCAGTTCGAAGCTGGCGTGCAGGGCCTTTTTCGAGGCGGCGATGGCCAGCGGGGCCTGGGCAGCGATCTTTTTGGCCAGCGCAGTTGCATCGGCGAGCAGGGTGGCGGGATCGCAGAGCACATCGACGAGGCCGATGGCCTGCGCTTCTTCGGCGGTGATCGGATCGCCGCCCAAGATCAGACGCGAAGCGTGACCCAGACCCACGCGGCGGATCAGACGCTGGGTGCCGCCGAAGCCGGGCATGACGCCGATCTTGACCTCGGGCTGGCCGAGCTTGGCGGTTCGGCTGGCGTAGAGGATGTCGCAGGCCAGCGCCAGCTCTAGACCGCCGCCGAGCGCGAAGCCGTTGACCGCCGCGATCACCGGCTGCGGTAGCTGCGCGATGAGCTCGCCGACGCGATGCCCGCGGGCGGCGAAGGCCTCGGCGTCCTCGGGTGACAGCTGAGCCATGGCGGCGATGTCGGCGCCGGCGACAAAGGCTTTCTCGCCCGCTCCGGTGATCACGATTGCGCGCACCGTCGAGTCGGCGCGAAGCTGGTCGAAGGCCGTCGTCAGCTCGTCGATCACCTGACCGTTGAGGGCGTTGAGCACCTTCGGCCGGTTGATGGTTACAACACACAGCGGCCCTTCGACCGCTACCAGGATCTCGGAAAAGGTCGTTTGCATGGCTTGAGATGGGGGGGCTTGACGCCGAGGCGTCGGGGACGGGTTGGCTGGGTTCGCCGGATTCGACGATCTAGGCGAGGGCCGCCTGTACGATCTTGCCGGCGGTGATCTGGTCGTTGATGCTCTCGACGGGCACACCGACCGCGGCGGCGATGGTCTTGCCGACCGCGCCCAGCGTGTCCTCAAAGCGGATGTCGGGCGTGCCGGTGCCGAGGCCGGTCTTCGAGTCGATGGCGGTGGCGGCGTAGTCGTTGCCCGCCTTCATCACGCCGCCGATGACGCTGCCGCGGATGCCCTTGCCGATGATCACCGTGCAGTGGTGCGCACCCAGGTGATCGCGGCCGGCCCGCATCGGTCGGTTCAGCGTGCGACCAAAGACGTTCATCAGCACGAAGGTCACGCGATCCTGCAGCTTGGCCGCGGCGAGGCGCGCCTGCAGATCGGCGATGGCCGCGATGCTGCTGACGTGCTGCGCCGTCTCGCGCGCGAGGTTCGCGTCGCTGTGGTTGTCGCCACCAAACGGCATCTGGATCACCGAGGTCGGCGTCACGCCCATCTGGATCAGCGCCACCGCTGCCGTGATCTGTCCTTTGAGATCGTTGGCGGTGATGCCCGACAGGCTGTTCAGCAGCGAGTCGGAGATGTTGCGCAGCTCGCCCTGCGATCGCGCCATGCGATCCAAGAAGGCAAGCTGCGTCGGGTTGCCGTTGCGCTTGAGCGCGCCGTAGATGCGATCGAGGTCGGTGTCGCGCTGCTTGCGCAAGGTCGAAAGCGGCCCCGCCGGACTGATGAACACGTCGCGCAGGCCAGTCGGCGTTAGGGCCGGCAGGACGCGGCCGCCGAAGGTGATGAACTCGCCGCTCACCGACGCGGGCTCGGCCTGCACAGTGTCCAGGCAGCCCGAGAGCTTCTGCGACATGAACGAGACCAGCATCTCTTGCCGCTTGATGGCGCTCATCAGCTTGAGCACCTTCGACTGGTTGGCATGGCTGTTGGTCAGCGTCGTGTGGTGGAAGAAGCAGGCGCGATCGAGGACGTTCTGCGGCAGCGTGGCCCAGGGCTTGGCGGCCATGTACGTCTTGCCGGAGAGCCGCATCGCCGTCGGCTCCATCGCCGGATCGAGCGGGTGGGCAATGCCGGTGTCTTCATAGGTACCGGGGACGTTGGCGTTCGAAGGATCGCCGCTGCCCGAGGTCGCCCAGATCACGAACTGCGCCGCGTCGCGTGCCGCGCAGGCATCGGCCAGCGAGCGCCGCGGGTCGAGAAGGATCGAGGCCGGCAGGCCCGTGGCGACCGCGCGCAGCCCGATAGAGCCCGCGCCAAAGAGCGCACTGAGGATGGCTTGTCGTCGGTTGGGGTGCATGGCGGCCTCCTTACAGACCCAGGGAGAGGCTGGTCGGCGCTTGGCAGGCCAGCACAAAAGTGGACTTCAGCGCGTCGGTGGCCGAGATGCCCGCGGTCTTGGCCGCGGCCGCCTGGTGTTCGACGAGGATCTGGCGTAGCTCGGCATAGCGCGGATCGGCGGGCAGCACGCCCATGATCGTGCGCACCATGTCGGTGATCGCGGCGTCGACCGCCTTGCTGGAGTAGCGGCTCGGCTTGCCAGCCACCGTCGTATCGACGGCCGAGTCGGCGAAGCTGCGGCATAGCTGCTCGGTAGCGGCGCGATAAAACAGGCTGGGGTCAGTCGCCAGCACCGGCGCCGTCGCCCCACGGGCATAGCCATCGCTGGGCACCAGCGGAATCAGCGCCGGGGCGCGGCCCACTGCGCAGACGTTGGGCAGGCCCAGCCGGCTCGACATCGCCACGCACAGCTGATCGCGTCGCGTCACCGAGATGGTCAACCCCTGCTCAGCGAAGGTCTGGGTGTTGCGCGCGCCGGTCACGAGCGGCGAGGACAAAAGCTCACGCACCAGGCGCGGCCAGCTAAAGCCGCTCTTCTCGAAGACCTGGGCGACGCGCAGGAATTCAGGATCGCTCTCTAGGCAGGGCGCCGAGTTCGCCCAGTAGCACAGCTTCTGCGTCCAGGCGATGGCGAAGCGCGGGTGGCTGGCCATGGCTTCACCCAGCTCTTTGGGACTGCTGATCGGACGGGTCACACCGTCGAAGGCGAAGACGCCAGGCAGCGAGACCTGCGCCGGATCTTTCTGCTCGTGCCCCATGAACGTAAAGGCTTGGCGGAACACCTGACGCATCGGGTCCAGCGTCTTGTGGCAGGCGTAGCAGGCCGGCTCGGAGGCGTGCTTGGCGTCGAGCGCCGGCGAGGTGACGGGCACCGTGTTGTTGCTGTCGTCGAAGCTGCGACCGAGCGCGACGATCAGCGTCTGATTCATCGTCACGCGCGCCTGGTTGGCGGTGTTGGTGGGCCAGTTCGCGAAGAAGGCCGGCGTCGAAAAGAAGCCGACGCGCGGCACGCGCAGGACAAGCTCGTTCGCCGTGCGCATGGCGTTGAGATCCCAGAACGGCGTCGGGTTCTCGCCCGCCTTGGGGGCGCGGATGCGCACCATGCGCCAAGCGGAGAACGCGGCGGCGTCGAAGACCGGCGTGGTCTGGATGTTGACCTCGCAGATGCCGCGAGCCGCGCTGACTGTGCCGTAGAACGACTGGTAAAGCCGCGTCGTGTCCTTCTTGAACACGATCGGATCAGCACAGGCCGGCGTCGGTGGCATGGGCGCCGGCCAGGTCGGCACATACCAGTTCATGAACAGCGGATCGGCCGGGTTCAGCGTCTTTTCAAGCGGGATGGGACCCGACTTGTTGGTCAGCGTGATCTGGAAGTTGGGATTAGCCACAAGCAGGCCATCAGTGCCGCGGTTGGCGTCGCTGATGTGCTTGTTGTCGAGGTAGGCCAGAAACGTCGCCATGGGCGCCGTCATCGCCATCCGATCGGTGGTCAGCACGTCGGTAAACGGCCGCCCCTCGTTCATCGTCAGCTGGATGGCGGTCATCGCAAAGCTGTTCTGCAGGTTGTCGAGCAGGCGCGCGTCGATGGCCTGATCCGGCACTTGGTCGACGAAGCTCTGGCGGTTGAGCTGGGTCTGCTGGAAGGCGTTCTGGAAGAAGCGCAGCATCTTGGCCTGGTACTCAGGGGTCTTCATCCACCCCTCGATCAGTCCCGCAAGTGCTGTCGGATCCTTGCTGACCGCCGCGGCTTCTTCGTCGCTGACCGCCTGGCCGGTGAGCAGGTTCTTCACCTTGCTGGTGTAGCTCAGCGGCGCCACCGGCTGAAACGAAGGCAGCGGCGTGTCGGCCACTGCAGCGACCGCGGTCTCCTCTGGCTCGCTCACCGCCGGCTCAGTCGAACAGCTCGCCGCCCCGAGGAGCCCGAGCCCGACCAGCCCCCACGTCGTCTGCCTGAACGCGCGAGCCTGTTCGGCCCGACCCGGGAGCTTCCTGTTTCGCATCTGCGACATGTCCCATGCCTCCTTCGAAGGCTGACGGCGGAAGGCCGCCGCTACGCCGAATATCGTATTGGGCGGGGAAAAATTGGGAACCCAGATTCGCAACCGCGGCCCGACAAAACAGAAGAAAGTTCGCCGGTGCGCCGGCGCGGCTCTGCTACCGTGCTGCGCCTCGGGAGGAATTGGCATGACCATTCGCTCAATCTGGCTCGGTAGGGCTCTTGGCTGGCTCGGCGGCGCAGCACTGTGGCTGGGCGCGGGCTGTGGTGGCTCCGATGGGAACCTCGGACCCCAACTTCAGGCCGGGGGCTTCGAGCTTCTGCGCATCGACTGGAGCGAGGCCCTGCCCAGCGCCAGTGGCACCGGCCGAGTCGCGACGCTGGCCGAGTCTGGGGATCAGGTCGCGGTGTACTCCGAGCTCGGCATCTTCTTGTGGGCCAGCGGCAGCACGGCCGGGACCGATGTCTCGATTCGCGCGTGGCGCTCGGCGGCGGCTGTCCCGGCGCTGGGTCTGCCCGGCGAGTGGCTGGTCGGCATCGACGATCAGGGGCACATCCATCGCCTGCGCAACGGCGCGACCTTCGGTCTGGAAGATGTCAGCGCGCGCTACGCCCTGGCCGATAAGCCCGTGCGGGAGGTCGTCGCGCTGGGCAAGCGGGATGGCAGCGCGGCCAGCAGTGCGGTGTTTGGCGTCGGCGAACAGCTAGCGCTCAGCGATGGTGTGACGCAGAAGTTCTTCGACCTGCCGCTCAAGAACCTCGTCGCCGGCTATGGGCGGGTGGCAGCAACCGATGGCTCGACGGTGCGCCTGTGGGACCCGCAGGCCGGCGCGCTGCGACGGATGGAGCTTGCGAACAACGCGCAGGTGGTCGGTGCGGCATTCTCGCCCGATGGCTTGCTGTGGGTGGCCACCCCCGACACGCTGTACGTCGAGCGCGACAGTGCCCTGGCCGTAGCGCATCGCTTCCCGCCGGAGCAGACGGTGACCGCCCTCGTCGGAGCCGCACGCGGCCTGTGGCTGGGGCTGCGCGAGGGCGAGAGCGCGCAGATCACGCTGGCCCAGGTGCGCGACTATCAGCTGCTGATCCCGACCAATCCCCCCGCCCTGCCGGCCGAGACGCGCCTTGTCGGTTCGAAATCAACCGATGTCTGGACGATCGGCAGCGACGGGAATCTCGCGCGCTACGGGCAAGAGAGCGGGACCGGCCGCGATCTCGCGATCTATCGCGAAAAGCTGGTGCCGATCTTTGGCAAGTACTGCCAGAGCTGCCACCTGCCAAGCGGCAGCGCCCACATCGACATGACGACCTATAGCTCGTGGACGCGACTGCGGGCCCAGGTCATGACGCGAGTCGTCGCCCGCACCCCCACGCCGATGCCACCGACCGGAGCCGGCACCCTCACCGAGGCTGAGCTGGCCGACGTCAAGGCCTGGGCCGAGCGCAATCCCTAGGCGGCGCGACTAGCTCGGCGGGAGCTCAGCGAGCAGCGCGGCCAGCACGGCGGTCGCTTCAGCGGCCGCTGGGCGATGCTCAGGCGTCGGATCCAGGCAGCGCTCAATCAGCGTCGCGAGGGCTGCCGGCACGGCCGGATTTTTCGACTGCAGCCGAGGAAACCACGGCCGATCCGCGCGGAACGTCAGAAACAGCGCCGGCGTCTCTGACGGCAGCTGGCCCGTCAGGATCTCGAACCCCAGCACGCCAAAGCTGAACATGTCGGACGCCGGCCGCGCGAACTTCGCACCCTGGCGGAGCTCCGGAGCCATGTAAAGCGGCGTGCCCATGATCACCCCGGTCTGGGTCAGCCCGCCGGTGCGTTGCGGCAGTGAGCCCCCCAAGCGTTCGCGGGCCGTCGCCGACAGATCGCCCGACTTCGCTGAAGGCGCCGCCTTGCCCGCGCCCTCGGTCGCCGACACCGGCTGCAACGCCGGCTGGGTATCGGATGCCGCGGCCGGCGCCGCCGCTCGGTCGTCGGGGAGCAGCGTCGGCCCCTCGCCCAGCGCGCTGTCTGCTTCCGCCTCGCCGGGAGGCAGCGTGCCGCGCGGATCGAGCATCATCGACACACCAAAATCGACCAGCTTCACCGTCAGCTGCTTGCGATCTTCGGGATGCACCAAAAGGACGTTATCGGGCTTGAGATCGCGGTGCACGATGCCCTGGCTGTGGACCGAGGCGAGGGCCGAGGCGATCTGGTGCAGGACAGTGGTCGCAAAGGGGATCTCGCCGTAGCGGCTGGCGTGGCTCGATAGGCTCTGGCCAGCGACGAGCTCCATGACGATGTAGGCCATATGCGACTGCGTCATGTCGACGTCCTGGATCGACACCAGGTTGGGGTGACGCAGCTTGGCCAGAAGCTGCGCCTCGCGCGCGAAGCGGGCCAACACCTGCTTGCCGGCCTGAATTGACAGGACCTTGGCGGCGAGGTGTTTTCCGTCGGTGAGTCGCTCGATCTCGTAGACCGAGCCCATGCCGCCCTGACCGATGAGGCGCAGCACGCGATAGCGATCAGCGATGACGAAGCCATCGGCCAGGATCTGCACTGCGATCTCGGAAAACGACGACGAGGCATCGAGGATCGAGGCCGCCAGATCTTTCGATCGCGCTTCGATCTGACGATGCAGATCGTCGTTTAGCTGCTGCACCTCGCGGTTGCGTTCTTCAAGCTGCGTGACCTTTTCCGACAGGCTCTTTTCGGCGCGCGCCAGGCTGCTGTGCAGGCGACGGAAGCGCAGTCCCAGGATCAGGCCCAGGAACAGCACAAAGCCGCCCTGCCCGAACTGGCTGAAGCTGATGTCCGACCGGGGTAACAAGCTGTACAGCGCCAGCGTGTCGTAGACGGCAAACAGACAGGAAAACAGGAAGCCGGTCGCGAACAGGCGAGCCTCGGTGTTGCGCCTCACGCTGTAGACCGCGACCAGCCCCAGCGTGTAGGCGATAGACAGGAGCAAGAGAGGCCGAAAGATGGCGAGCGGCCTCAGAAGTGGCAGCAGGCCCAGCCCAACGCTCAGCGCCGCACCAAGGCAGAACAGGGCCAGCAGGTCGGCCAAGATTCGGGTCAGCCCCAGCGGCCCGCGGCCAAAGACGGTGTAGATGTAACGCACTACGCAGGCGACGGCCCCGTAGAGCGCGTAGATCTCGACGGTGAGCCAGGCCATCGGGGCATCGACAAGGTAGTTGCGGCAGCCCATCTGACACAGCAGCCACAGCCCCATGCACAGCGCAAAGCCACCGTAGCTGAGGTAGGTGGGATCCTTGCGCTGCGGCAGATACAAGCCAATCGCCAAGAGCCCGATGGCACACAGCACGATGCCCACGCCGCCAGGGCTGGCATCGTCGCGCAGCATGGCCGAGATGACGCCATGGATCGACCCGATCCGCGCTCGCCCCGAGATCCCGATGACCAGATCGCCAGAATAGATACGCAGCGTCAGCGTGCGTCCGACATAGCCGGGCGGCAGCGAGATGACGTGTGTGCGATTGCCCAGGAAGCGACGCCGTTCCGGCCCCCCGCCGTCGAGCTGGCCAAAGTGATAGAGCGGCTGGCCGTCGAGATAGGCCTCGAACATCTGTTCGACGATGAGGAAGTAGATCGTCGGCTGGGCGACCTCGGGACCGGGCAGGCGGGTGCGCAGCCACAGGACGTTCTCTCCCCCTCGACCGCCGGGCTTGGTGTTGCTGCCGCAGCCGGTCCAGCCAGGCTGGCCGCTTTGGACCGTCGAGCCAACGGCGACGGGGCTCGACGAGGCCGGCTCACGCGCCCACACCGGTCGGCCCTGTTCGTCGGTGGGCGACTCGCCGTAGCGATACTCCCAGCTACTCGACAGGATCTGTATCGGTTCGGGCGCGGACCGGCCGGTGGCGCGGCTGCAGCCGCTGCCCAGGCCGGCGAGGCCAGCGAGGCAGCCGAGGACCAGGGCGAGCCCCCAGAAGCCCCCCCTCCCCCGTTCTAAGCGCGCGCAAGACGGCACGTTTCTTTATATCACGCGCTCGCCGAGCCCAGCCGCCCGGGGTAGGCCCGCTATTCCATCGGCCAGATGCCCTGCGCACGCAGGAGGCGCAGCGGGAGCCGACTGAAGGCCTTGGGATTGTCGGGCAGGAGCGCCTGATACTTCTTGGCCAGGGTACGGCCCTGCGCCTGCGCTCGCTCGAACGGCTCGCTGCCGAGGAGCGTCGTTTCGAGATAGTCCCAGTCATCGCTGCGCTCGCGGGTCTCCCAGGCCAGAAAAGCATGGCCCGGCACCAGCACCAGCGCCGGGTGCAGCGAGGCCGCTTCCAGCAGGCTGGCCAGCAGCACCACACCATCGATGCAGTTGGCCGACCGCACGGCGAGCGCCTCCCGCGGCAACCGCACGCGCTGCCCGACGACACCCGGCACGACGCCGAAGTACAAGACCGAGTTCACATAGGTCAGGCTGGCCTCGCGCAGGGCCTTGTAGATCGCCGCCACCTGCGCCTGCACACCGGGTGCATCGGTCTGATAGCTGGCCACGCTGCCGCCAGGGACATGCGAGGCGGCGCGGCGCAAAAGGTCGGGAATGCCGGGCGCGTTGGGGGTCACCCAAGCCGCTAGATAGCGCGTCAGGTCCCGCTTGGTTCCCGTCGCTGGATCCGGCACGAAGAGCAGCGCACTGGTGCGCGGCAACAGCCAGATGGCAAACGTCCGATGCAGAAGGATGCGCTCGCGATCGCCGGGACCGTCTAGCTCCTCGATGCGTAGCTGCAGGGTGGCGCGGCAGATCTCGGTAATCGTTGCCAGCCGCTCGGGGAAAAAAGTCGGCAGGTGGTGGACTTCCACGCCGGGCTCTTGCGCGGAAGCCGGACTGGGGGCGCCGCGCTCAACTCCTTCACCGTCGGGCGGGACATCGAGGGTGTCGATGGCCTGGGCCGAGTAGCCCTCGACATATGTAGTAATTCGGACGCGGGCCGGCTCGCTGCGCGAATTACGTAACCGCACGCTCAAGAGCGGCGACTCGACGGGATCGAGCAGATGAACGACCGAGGTCGGCACGTGCTCCATGCGCAAGCGCACCGTCGTCGCAAGCTGCGGACGAGCGCCGCGCAGACCACGCGTCACCGGCCCCTTGCTCTCGCCCCCTGACTGCCACACCACACCCCGAACGCGGGGGGCACTCTCCAGGCTGGCCTCGCTCTCGGCTGCCTCCGCTGCGGCGGCCCGCGCCTCGGCAGCGAGCAGAGCATCGAAGTAGGGCGATGCAGCGGGGTCCGGACTGTCGAAGACCAGGGCCCGCAGGCGGTCTAGCTCGGTCATATGCGGCTCTCCTAGAAGCTGATCTAAAAGCTGATTTGGGCCTGCAGCTTTAGCGAGTTGTCGTCGGGAAGCGTCTCCAGCGCGACCTGGCCGGGGCGCAGCCGCACCCGCTCGCCATACCAATAGCGCGAGTACTGTAGAAAGATCTGCGCGCCCAAGAGCCAGTTGACCGTCGCACCGACCCGCGGCGACACGATGCGCAGGGCCGAGGCCTCGTCCTGGACATCGAGCACCACGCGGTCGTAGCGCAGCGCGACAAAGGCGTACGCGAACGGCTGATAGAACAGCTCGCCGCCCCACTTAAAGGCCAGGCGACCGTCGCGGTTGATCGCCGGATCGGGATCGACCTGCTGGCTGAGCGTGTAGACCGCCATGGCGAACAGCTTGAGCTGCAGATCGCCCTTTTGCAGATGGCGCAGCGTGTCGGGCGAGAAGCGCCGCAGCGCACCGCGCAGGCTGAAGGTGTACTCACCGCCGGCGCTCCACAGCGAGCCGTTGCCGTCGCTCTTTTCGACGCCGAGATAGTTTTCGTACAGGCCGCGCCCACCCCACGAGTGCAGCGCTTCGATCGCCGGGGCCAGGTACTGCACCGCGGCCGCCGAGATCACCGAGCCGCCGAGGTAGAAGCGCCCCAGCCACAGGTTGAGCTGTGCATCCAGGCCGACGACGCGCATGCCGGCATCGCGAAGCTCTTTGAGCTGTCGCTTGTCGCGCGACTGGGCATCCAGAAAGTAAAAGCCGATGCTGGCCACGCGGCGAATATCGACGCCGGCGGTCAGGTAGTTGAGCAGCGTCAGGCCCTGGTTCGACTCGATGGCCTCCATGTGCGCCCCGACGCCCTGCAGTAGCCAGAACGACAGGCCCGAGCCGATGTGCTCGAAGTCGAAGCGCACCTGCCCGCCGAGCTGATGCGTGCGGCCAAAGAGGTACGTGTCGTAGTTTTCGAGCCAGCCGAAGCGATCCCAGAACGAGCCGGCGCGAGCCGTCAGCTTGAAGCGCAGGCGCGGCCCCTGGGCTTGCCATGTGAAGGTGACGAAGCCCTGCGCGATGCCCCACTGGCGGTCGATGATCGGGCGCGCCCAGTCGGAGTACAGCGACCCCATGAGCGCGACCTCGCCTCGCAGGTACTTGTTGCCAGCGCCGAGATAAATCTCCGACCAGTCGGACTCCTGCGTGCGGCTGTACAGAAAGCCCGATCGAAAGTAGTCGTCATCGACCAGCCACGGGGTGTGGATGCTCGTCGAGGACTCGCCGGCCGGGACGTTGTCACCGCGGTTGCGGAAGCTCAAGCGCAGCGGGGCACGGAAGTAGCCGGTGGCGCGGAAATCGACCGGCCCGACGGAGAGCCCCATCCCTGGCTTGGCGACGACGAGATCGGCCGGCGCACTCGTCTGCGGCGCAGGCAGGGTGGAATCGGGGGTCGCGGAAACGACGGGTAGGCTGCTCGGCTCGGGGGGAGCAAGCGTCGCGGGTGCCGCCGGAGCCGTCTGGGCCGGTGCTGCCAGCGCGGGACTTTCAGGGGACGACTCGTCCTGTGCCTGTGCCGTGGACAGCCCGCCCAGCAGCCACAGCAAGCTCGCGCCCCACGGGAACTCGCGACGGAGACTGAGCGACAGACGCAGCCTAGACTGCATCGCGCGGTTAGCCGACGCCATTAGCGCTGACCTCCGTTCATCGGCCGCGCGCCTCGCTCGCTGGCCCTCTGGCGGCGACGGCGAACAAGCAAGATCAGAAGCAGCCCAAGGCCACCGCTGCCCGCCCCCAGCGGCCAGGCTCGGCTGCCACCGCGGGCATGACCGGGAGGCACACTGCACAGGCAAGCATCGGCGTACGGGAGCTCTTCCGCCGTCGGAGCGGGTGGCGCGCCGGGGTTTCCGGGCGTCCCTGGCCCCCCCGGATCGTCGGGGTTGCAGGTGAGCGCGCGGCCCGAGGACTTGTTGCCCATCCCATCGCCGCAGTCGTTGGCTTCGATCAGTCCCGAGCGATCGAGCATGGTGAGGACGTAGGCACCACCGCCGTAGCCCACCATCGGGATGCTGCCGGTGTACTTGCCAACCATCCCGTCGGCGGCGACCGCGTTGTAAAGCTCGGGCAGCAGGTAAAAGTTGGCGGCGGCTTTTTCGATCACCGGCTGCAGGCTGTTGCGCGCGTCGGCTTCGCGCCCGGCTCGCCACTGCGCATCGGCGACTCGCAGATCGATGAGGATCCACTCGTTGTTGTCGTAGGACGACTTGCCATCGTCGTTGCGCTTGTAGCCGCCGCTGGGCACGCGCAAGCGGTCGATCAGATCCAGCGTCGCCTTGCCGGTGCGCTCGCTGTACTCGCTGTCTTTGAGGACGTTCCAGGTAAAGGCCTCGACGACGGCGCCGTCGAGGTATTGGTTCATGCCCAGCTCTTCCGTTGAGCCGGCGATGGCACCGTCGCGGTCGAGAAACGTCGCGAAAAAACCGGCCCGCGCCTTGGTCGACAGATCGCGATAGGTCTTGCTGTCCGTCTCGCGACCGCCCTTTTTCAGCAGCGCCGCCAGGTCGCAGAAGCCACGGATGGTGGCCAAGGTCGTGTACGCAAAGTGCTTGTCGTTTTCGACGTGCACTTCCCAAATCGACGAGTCGGCCTTGGCGATGCCGGACGGCTCTAGGTTCGCAGCCAGCGGCTTGCCCACGCCCCCCGTCAGTGCGTCGAGCACCGTCGGGCCCAGGCGCGTGGTCTGGCTGAGCCAGGCGGTGTTACCCGACGACTCGACGTACTGCCGCGCCGCCCACAGCACCATGCCCCAGCCATCGATTTCGACGTTGGGCGTGGGCTGTCCCGAATAGTCGGCTTCTTCTTCGCCGTTGCCGAAGTAGCGCACCACCGACAGGCGATAGTCCTGGCCGCGGACATAGGACTTGAACTTGCCGACGGGATCGGCGTTGAGGAAAAACTCCAGCGCCATGCGCGCTTCTTCGTGGTGGCCCATGCGAGCCAGCGCGACGATCGCGTACATCGCGTCACGGACCCAGCCGGTGTGCCATTCTCCGACGGGAAGGCTGGCCAGGACCATGCCGTAGTTCTTGCGGTTGGGCAGATAGGGCTCGCGCACCTGGCCCATGCGCAGCACGGCTTCGCTCTGTCGCCATAGGCGTTTTTCATCGTCGGTGCATAGCGCCAGCTTGGCATCGGGCGGCTTGCGCCAGGCGCGCCACTCGGCGAGCCCCGCTTCCAAGATCTGCGAGGGCGTCTTGCCGCCGATGAAGCTCTTGAAGCTGGCGAGCATCGTCTCGGCCTGTGCAGCGTCGGCGCTGTACAGCATGGCCACGCCCATCCAGCCATCGGTCAGCGTCGCCTGAAAGGCCGGCACGATGTCGTTGCCGCGGCAGCCGGTGTTGTCGCCCAGCGGCTGGCCGTTTTTGACCTTGTTGTAAATGCCGTCGCAGTCGGCGTGGGCAATCGGAGACAGCGGGACGTAGATCATGGCACCGCCGCCGGGGCCGGTCTCAATGATGGCCTGTAGCTGCCCCCCGCTCATCACGGCGCGCAGCGACTCGCCGTTCGCTGCGGGGTCGGGCGCACCATCGCCCAGATGGAAGTTCAGCAGCACGAAGCCATCGGTCGCCCCGGGCGCCTTGAGCAGCGCGATCGAGGCGTTGCCCTCGAACCCGAACGGCGCGAAGTGATAGACCTCAGCCGAGACACCGGCCAGGCTCAGCGGGGCGCGGATGATGTTGGTCTCTTCAACGTAGCCGGGCTCGCTGGCCGCGGCCTCGTTGAGCCAACCACCGCCCCCTGGCGCACGCAGGCCGAAGTAGACGTCATAGGCCAGCTGCCGTCGCCCGATGCCGTCGCCGCGCGGGTCTCCGGGGTTCGGCCGCAGGTAGCGATAAGGGTGTTCCAGAAAGTGGGTCAGCTTGTTGCGGCTGCTGTCGTAGACCTGGAAGCCGTGGCCGTTGCCAGTGGTCAGGTAGTTCCAGGTCCGCGACGGCTTGGCATCAGCGCGGGCCCCCATCAGGCCCCACACGACGACGAGCGATGCTGCCAGGCGGGCGATTGCCGAGAGAGCCGAGCACAATCCGGTGAGCCTCATGGCCGGCGACGCTAGCCCGCGCCGATCCGGCATGTCAACGGAGGTGGTCTTGGACTTCGAAAGATTGCGGCAGGGAGCTTAGGGACCGACGGACGAGTCCGCTGCGTCCTCGGTGAGGATGCAGCGCATGGCGATGCCCGTCGTGACGTAAACCGCCTGGCTATCGCTCTGCTTGCGATCCAGCAGGAGCACCGAGTTGCCCCCCCGGGCGAAGGTCGCAACTCGCAGCCAGTCAAGCGCGGCTTCCAGGGTCGCGATCTCCGTCACCTTGTGGTTGGGCAGCGGCTCTTGCCCAGCGATGCCCTGAACAAAGCCGAGATCGGTATACGGCTCGCACAGATCTTCGCCGGGATAGTAAATCGTGACGCGCTGTTCGTCGGGGCGCATGACCGGCCGGACCGTGGACTTAGGACCGGCACAGTGAAGCTGCAGAAGGAGGGGCGCGAGAAGCGGGAGGAGCCGCCACCCTCCTCCGCTGCTACTGCGCCCGGCAGGCCGGGGGGCTTGGGGCACGCAGTCAGGGAGGAGAGCAGAGGCGGACATGAGCGAGGAGTCCGAGGGGCTAGGCGGGCGGCTGGGGTGCCGGTGCCGGCTGCGCTTCGGCTGGCGGAGCCGGCCAGGCTGGTGGGGCCGGGGGGGCCTCAGGAACCGGCGGAGGAACCGGCTGAGCCGGCATAGGAGGAGCCTGCCAGGTCGGGGGCGACGGGGGAGCCGCAGGCGGAGCCGACGGAGCAGGGGGAGCCTGCCAGCTTGGCGGGGCCGGAGGAGCCGGCGGCGCCGCGGGAGCAGCCGGAGCCTGCCACGCCGGTGGAGCCGACGGAGCTTGCCACGCCGGGGGCGCCGACGGAGCCTGCCATGCCGGAGGCGCGGCGGGTGGCTGCGGAACCGCCGGGGCCGACGGAGCCTGCCAAGCGGGGGGAGCCGGCGGCGCTGGGACCGCCGGAGCCGCGGGAGCCTGCCACGCCGGAGGCGCCGCGGGAGCAGCCGGAGCCATCGGGGCGGTCGGAGCAGCCGGAGCCACCGGAGCCACGGGAGTCGTCGGCTTGCCCGGCACCGCTGCCGCGCCCGGCGCAGCCGGCTGGGTCGCCGCTCGTCCCGTCGGCAGGAGCTTGAACTCGACGCGACGGTTCTGAGCCCGACCCGCGGCGTTGCCGTTATCCGCCACTGGCTGCGTCTGGCCGTAACCAATCGCCGTCAGTCGATTCGGATCAATGCCCTTGCTGGCCAGGTAGTTCTTCACCGCATCGGCCCGCTGCTGCGACAGGGCCAGGTTCTCGGCCGCAACACCGATGTTGTCGGTGTGGCCACCAATCTCGACCTTGACCTTGTTGTGCTCGGTCAGGACGGTGACGGCCTCATCGAGGATGACCAGCGACTCCTTGGTTAGGATCGCCTTGTTGGGCAGGAACTTCAGGCCCTGAATCGTGCCCACGAACTTGGCAAGGTTCGGCGGAAGCTCATCGGGGCAGCCGTCGTTGTCCTTGTAGTTGTTGCGCGTCTCGGGCTCGTTCGGGCACTTGTCCAGACGATCGACCACGCCGTCGCCATCGGCATCGGTATCCGGACAACCCTTGTTGCCCTTGGGACCGACTTCGTTCGGGCACTTGTCCAGACGATCGACGATACCGTCGCCATCGGTATCGGTGTCAGGGCAGCCCGCGTTCTCAGCCAGGCCAGCGCGATCCGGGCACTTATCCAGACGATCGACGACGGTATCGCCGTCCGCATCTTTGTCCGGGCAACCTGCATTGTCCTTCAGGCCAGCTTCCGCCGGGCAGCGATCTTCGGCATCCGGCACGCCGTCGTTGTCCACGTCGGCGGGCTTCGTCTCGACCGGCTTGTCTGGCGTGAAGCCAAAGCGGACATAGGCGCTGCCCAGGACTTCATAGTCTTGCGTAAAGGTCGGCGTGCGGACCTCGGGCACCAGCACCATGCGACCATCGACGCGCAACCCCACCCAACGGTGCACGTTGACGCGCAGGCCGAGGCCGGTGTGGAACGCTCCCAGCGTCTCGGTCTTGAGCTGTAGCCCAGGGTCGGGACGCGCCGCAATCGCGCCGCCGCCGAGAAGGACAAACGGCTCAAAGCGGCGGCCGGGGCCAAAGGGGAAACGGAACGCGAGGTGGCCACGACCCGTGTAGGCGAACACCTGTCCATCAATGGCCGCCATCTTCGTCGGCATCGCCAGAAACTCAGCTTCCAGCAGGAAGTACTTGCTGAGCCCGTAGCCGGCCCGACCGCCGATCGCGACGGAGTGCGCCAGGCTGCTGTTCGGGGCGGCGTAGTCACTGCGGCCGAGAGCACTGGAGTCCGAGAAGAAGTGACCGCCCACGATGAACGACAGCTCAAGCGGCCGATCTTCCACGTCTGCGGAGCCAGCAGCCGGTGCAGGCGTCGCAGGCTTGGCGGCAGGCTCGGGGGCTGGCTGTGCGGCTCCCGCTTGCGACTGTCCTTGCGGATCAGCGTGCGCGACCGCGGCTGCCTGCCAGGCACCCAGAAGTCCCAGCATGCCGACGACGAAGACTCGCTTTCGTCGGGCTGTGCCCGTCGCTGTGCAACCCAAACGTCCCATTCGTTTCCTCCGATTTGCGCGCATCCTATCACGCATGTATGCGGCCAGATGCAACAAGATTCTGGCCCCTGCCTCCCCTTCCCTCTTCCTGCCCTATTTGCGGTACACACTGTTCATGCTGCCGCTGGTTTCTGCTCAACAGATGCGTTCGCTCGATGCCCACACCATCGAGCGCTTGG
>DAORCZ010000065.1:0-15076 GCA_035345735.1 Pseudomonadota bacterium
TGACCCAGCCGCGGGGCGCCTTTTCGAAAATCATGTTGAAGCTGATGGGATTTCTTTTTAAGGGCATGGCGAGAAAGGCCCTCATGCAAGACTTAAACGATATTAAGTCGGCGGTGGAACAGAAACAGGCGATTGCGGCCTAAGCCCGCCCTAGCGCGCGACGCTCACACAGCGCAGCAGGCGAGCCTTCGTATCGGTTGCGTAGATATGCTCGGGGTCGCTGGCCCAGAGGGCGGTAAGCGAGGGAGCGCTCTCGGCAAAGTCCTCGCTCCAGGTGATGCCGTTCCATACGACTGTTTTGCCGATAGACGGTAGTTCGTTCCTAGATCGAACAGTATCAAAACCGACGGCGATTGCGTTGTTCTCATCAAATACGAATATAGCGTTGGGATAAAAATTCTTGACTGTGCCCCAGTAATTCCAACGGACACCATCCCACCGGCCAAAACCGGCTCCGCTGCCAGTCCAGGCGCTGCCATCGGATGCGGCTGCGAAGGTCTGCGGGTACGCCAGCTGAGGTTCACTGCCGCACTGCTGTTGCCAGGACAAGCCATTCCAGAACATGAGGTATTTCTGGGCAAATTGGCTGGTTGCCCAGAAATGCTGACTGTCCAAACCTCGAAATATTGAATTGTCATGGGCTAGGTCGAACTCGTTGAGCAATGCTCTAGTATTGAACCATGAATTACCATCCCAATGAAAAAACGACGAATGACCTGCTAGCCAGATATCTGATTCACTAGTTCCCCATGTTGTGTATACGTATCCTATATATGAAGGTAGTGTAATTATGGACCATTTTAACCCATTCCACTTGAACAGCTTCCCGCCGTTGTTTGCCGTCCACACGGCTCCCGTATTAATGCCCCAAATGGATGTGAATATTCCTTCCCAAGTTTCTGGATCAGACAAAACTGGCTGTGTGGAAATTCCATCCCAGCGATAAATGACTGCGGTGCGGCTTGACGGGCCACTTGAATATGTAGCTCCAGCAATCCAGATATTTGAATCGTTCTGGCCCCAAATACTTGTTGTCTTAGCCACGTTTGGCTGTTCGGGGGATAGTGGAAGCCAGCTATTGCAGCGGATTCGGAACGGCTTTCTGGTCTGGTTCTGCTCGCTGGGGAAGGTGGCGGAGGGGGTCGGGGGCAGGGTCAGCTTTTCGACCAATGGGAAGTGGATATCGTCGGAGATGTTGCGGGTGAGATGAGTCGAAGAGACCACACAGGAATCCCCGACGATCACCTTGGCGGTGATCTCGAGCTGCGCTGGGGCGCCGGCGGGAAGGGGGAATGCATATCCAGGGGTCCCCGGACGCAGTATGAAGTCCCGTCCAGCAACACCGTCGTAGCTAGATGCGATTGCAATGGCATCGACGCGTGTTGGCCAAGAAGGAATATCCACCAGCACCCAGCGCTCGCCGGTTGTCGGTGTGCCACAGGCTGATAGGAGGCTTAAATAGCCCAACAGGGAGCGAATGCTGATTTGCATAATAGAATCCGATTATTGCCGAATTAGCGGAACGGATAGGCCATAATCCAGCCATTCGGCAGGACTAGCGGGCTGTGGCGGCTGACTTTCGCGCTCTGTTCTACGGCCACGGAAGCCGCGATGCCGGCCAGCAGCGTGGTTCCCAGAGTAGCCAGCCCCAGCCAGAGGCCTGGCCGTGCGGCATAGCCTGGGCGACGAGGTGGCGCGGGGGGCGGCACCGGGGCTGGAAGCGCGAGGGCCGGATCGCCGCTCGTCGCGGGCCGGAACCCCGAGAGCAGTGCGGCGGCGGCTTGCCCGCTGGACGGGGCGTCGGTTCCGGGGCCCTCCGCAGGATTGAAGAACGGCTGATCGGGATGGTCACTCCTCCAGTGCTCAAATCGTTCAATGTATTGTCGGGCGGCCTGATGCTGGGCCGGGCTGGCGTCGACAGTTAATAGAGTGTATTTGACGTAATAATATTCTGCCTCGGCTGGGCGCTTGAGTCGGTCATATAGTCGTCCGATGTTGTAAAGAATCCACGGTACTGGTTTTTGGGCGTAAGCCGCCCGATACTCGTCAATCGCTTGCAGGCTTAAGCCGATATGGGACAGAAGCTTGGCCTGGTCAATGTGCCGGCGGCAGCGGGGCTGCTTTAGACACGCATCGCCTTGCGCGTAAGCGGGCGGATTGCTGAATACGCTCAAGCCGATAGACAGGGCCACAACTGCGCAGAGCAGATTACTTTTCATACGGAATGAGGGAACGCTGGGGCGCGGGGCGGGGGTTCGGAGGACGCTGTGGGCCTGGGCTCCCGCCGGGGGCAATCCGTGGCAGGGTCAGCGTCTGCTGGCTGCCCTCGCTGAGATCGAGCAGGACCGACACCGGGCGGTACCCGGGATGCTGCAAGCTCAGTCGGAGGATGTCGTTCTGGGCCGGCTGGCTGTGTGTCCACGGCGTCTTGCCCAGAACTTTTCCGTCGCTGACCCGCACAACCTGGGCCCCCGCCGGGACGCTGCCGACCAACCAGCGCTTGGCTTCGGGGCCGCGCGCTGGCGAGGCAGGGGCAGCGACGGGCGCCGGCCCTCCAGCGGGCAGCGCAGCCAGGGGGGGAGACGGAGCCGGAGTCGGCGGCTCGGCCTCGCGAATGCGGTCGAGGACGACTTTTTGATTGCTGTTCTCCGCTAAATTGACAATCACCGTGCTATCCCGATATCCGGGATGCTTTAATACCAGCCGCAGGGAGCCCTCACGGGCCCCTTCGCGTCGATACCAGGGGGTGGCGCCCAGCACCTTTTGGTCATCGGCTCGGCTCAGCTCAGCCCCCTGGGGCTCGCTATCGATCATCCAGGTGACGGTCTGGCGAGCTGGCTGGGCCGGGGTCTCGCTCGGCCAGACATCTGCAAATAGAAGGAGCGCGCTGCCCGCCACCAGGAGCGCGGCCAGGCCAAGGGCCACGGCAAACTGGTGATTGCTGGTCCGCCGTTCTGGCTGCCCCGTGGCCTGCGAGGGCACATTGGGCTCGGCGCTGCCGGCCTGGGTATGGGCAAAGCCAAGCGAGGGCGTCTCGGGCTCGACCTCGATCTTGAGCGCCGGGACGCGGCGTGTGCGGTGCGCCCCCAGACTTTCAAGCTGCTGCACCACGGCGTTCATGTCCGGGCGCTGCGCCGCTTCTTTGGCGAGCATGGCCGCCACCAAGTCGGCCAGACCCGGCGGGATGGTGCGGTCCAGCTTGCGCAGGCTCGGCGGCTTGTCGCGGAGGTGCATGCTGATCAGCTCACCCACGCTCTGTCCGACGAAAGGCGGGTGCCCGACCAGCATCTCGAACAGCATGACCCCCAGCGAATAGACATCCGCCTTGCCATCGATGGCCGAGGCGCCGCGGCACTGCTCGGGCGCCATATGGGTCGGGGTGCCGAGCACCATGCCGCTTTGCGTGCGGAACTCGCGACCGGCCACCGCGTCGGGCGGCAGGCTGCTCGACCGCAGCTTCGCCAGCCCAAAGTCAAAGATCTTCACCCGCTCGCCATCCACCGTCTCGGGATCGGCGATAACCATGACGTTGTCGGGCTTCAAATCGCGGTGAATGATGCCTTTTACGTGGGCTGCGGCGAGGGCGGAGGCGATCTGGCGGCCGAGGTTGAGGGCGGAGAGCTGTTCGAGGGCACCGAGGCGAGCGAGCCGGGCGCGCAGGAGTTCGCCGTCGAGGTACTCCATGATGATGTAGGCAGCACCGTCGTCTAGTCGGCCGGACTCAAACACCCCGACGAGGCCGGGATGATGGATGATGTTGACGGCGCGTGCTTCGTTGAAGAAACGCTGGATGCTGACGGTGTCCTTGGCGAACTCGGGTAGCAGGACCTTGACGGCGGCGCGTCGGCCGATCTCTTCCTGCACCGCCTCATAGACGGCACCCATCCCACCCTGGCCAAGCTTGCGCAGGACGCGATAATTACCGATTCGCTTGCCGACCCCGACCATGAGCAGCTCTGTTTTCGTCGGGGGAGAGCGCCATAGGACGGCCCACGGGCCGTAGAAAACCGGCCTCCCCCAAATCAGTAGGATCTACGAGTCGCGGGGGCGTGTGGGGAAAATTTGTTACCCAACGTGCTGGGAAGAATGCTTAGTGGGGGAAGCGGGGCTAAGCGGTCAGACGGACGGTCCGCGCTTAGCCGCGCACCTGGCCGGTTCCGGTGGCGACGAACTTGGTGGAGCAGAGTTCGCGCAGGCCCATGGGGCCGAAGGCGTGGAGCTTGCTGGTCGAGATGCCGACTTCGGCGCCGAGGCCAAGCTCGCCGCCGTCGTTGAAGCGGGTCGAGAGGTTCCAGCCGACAAAGCTGGCGCAGACCTCGCGCTGGAAGCGGGCGGCGGCGCTGGCGTTTTGGGTGACGATGACTTCGCTGTGCAGCGAGCCGTAGTCGGCGATGTGGGCGATGGCGGCGTCGAGCGAAGGGACGATGCGGACGGCGAGGATCTGATCGAGAAACTCGCGACCGTAGTCGTCGGCAGTGACGGGGCGGGGGCGCAGACCGTCGGGGATCGGCGAAGGCAGGAGCGCCATGGCGGCCGGCGGCAGACGAAGCTCGACGCCGTAGCGGGCGAGGCGGGGGGCTAAAGCAGGCAGCAGGGCGGCGGCCTGGGCTTCGTGGATCAGCAGGCACTCAAGCGCGTTGCAGACACCCGGGCGCGAGCACTTGGCGTTTTCGATGAGGGCCACGGCCATGTCGAGATCGGCGTCGGCATCGACGTACATATGGCACACGCCCTGGTAGTGCTGAATGACGGGAACGCGGGCGTGCTCGACGACGAAGCGGATCAGGGCCTCGCCACCGCGCGGGATGCACAGGTCGATGAAGCCGCTCTGTTGTAGGAGGGCGAGCATCAGGCCGCGATCGGGGTTGTCGACGAAGCGCGCGGCGTCCTCGGGCAGGCCTTGGCCCCGCAGGGCGGTCTGCACAAGCTGCGAGAGCGCCAGGTTGCTGTGTCGCGCTTCCTTGCCACCGCGCAAGAGAACGGCGTTGCCACTTTTGATCGCCAGCGCTGCGGCATCGATGGTGACGTTGGGCCGCGCTTCGTAGATCAGCAGCAGCAGGCCGAGTGGGATGCGGCGCTTCTCGACGGAAAATCCGCGCGGGCGGGTCCACGACTCGACGACTTCGCCGACCGGGTCGGGCAGCGCGGCAATGTCGCGCACGGCTTGCGACAGGGCGGCCAGACGACCGGTATCGAGGCGCAGCCGATCGAGCAGGGCGGCAGAGAGCCCAGCTTGCTGCCCCGCTGCCAGATCTTGGGCATTGGCGGCGAGGATGCGCGCAACCTCGGTCGGCTCGACGAGCAGCGCGGCAAGCTGCGACAGCATGGCGTTCTTCTGGGCGGTCGATGCGGTCGACAGCGGACGGGCGGCTCGCTTTCCGGCTTCGGCCAAGCGGCGGGCCAGCGGCGCAAAATCGTCGGTGGGCGCGGGCGCGCGATCGGGATCGAGGGTCATCGCGCAGCCACCTGAGCGGGAGTGACGGTGCTTGCCTGCGCGAGCACCAGATCATCGCGATGCACCGCCTCATCGGCGAGCTTGTAGCCCAGGCGCTCGGCGATCTCGGTGGTGCGAACGCCGAGCAGGCGGCGTAGCTCGTCGGAGCCGTAGCTTGGCAGGCCGCGCGCGACCAGTTCGCCCGACAGCGTGACGATGGCCACCGGCTCGCCGGCCTCGAAGGTGCCTTGCACTTCGCGCACGCCGGAGGGCAGCAGGCTCTTGCCCTGTTCGCGCAGGGCGCGGGCGGCGCCATCGTCGATGCGTAGCTCGCCGGTGGGGCGCAGATCGCGCAGCAGCCAGCGCTTGCGGCGGCCCCCTTCGGGGGGAGGCGGAGCGTGGACAAAGGTGCCGAGCGACTCGCCAGCCAGGGCGGCATCGAGCACCCCGACCTGCTTGCCAGGGGCGATCAGCGTCGGGACGCCGGACTCGCCGGCTCGGCTGGCGGCGCGCAGCTTGCTGGCCATGCCGCCGGTGCCCACGCCCGAGATCGAGTCGCCGGCCAAGGCCAGCGTCGCGGGATCGATGCCATGGACTTCGGGAATGCGCGTCGCGCTGGGGTCTTTGCGTGGGTCGGCGGTGTACAGGCCATCGATGTCGGTGAGGATGATCAGCAGATCTGCTTCGACGAGATCGACGGCCATGCCGGCCAGCGTGTCGTTGTCGCCAAACTTCAGCTCTTCGACGCTGACGGTGTCGTTTTCGTTGATGATGGGCAGCGCCCGATGCGACAGCAGGTTGAAGATGGCGTGCCGCGCGTTGAGGTAGCGCGTGCGCGACTGCACGTCGGCGTGGGTCAGCAGCACCTGCGCTACGGTCACGCCCTGCGGGCCAAGCGCATCGTCGTAAAGCCGCATCAGTCGCGACTGCCCAACGGCGGCGGCGGCCTGCTTGCCGCGGATGTCTTTGGGGCGCGTCTTGAGCCCCAGTCGCTCGACGCCCAGCGCCACGGCGCCCGACGACACCAGCACGAGTTCACGCCCGGTGGCGGCCCGCGCAAGCTCGGCGCACAGGCTCTCGAAGCGCGCGCGGTCGAAGCGGCCGCCGGCCTCGGTCAACACGCCGGTGCCGATTTTGACGAGGACGCGTCGCGCATTACGTAGAAGCTGAGAGCGGCTGGGACGGGGTACGGAAACTTCCCTGGTTGCCGTCGCCGCCTGGCTGGCCGGACGGGCCGCGCGAGCCGGACTCTCGGCGCTGGAGGACGCTAAAGATCGAGGACGTCGGGGCATGGAAACTGCCCATTTTGGGGGGCATTGGCTGGGGTTTGAAGTGTTTTCGACAAGGGCAGGCGGGGACTGTGCGTGGCGGGTGCTGGCTGGTGGCTCAGACATTGGGTAGCACGCCTTTCCGACGGTTTTGCCGGTGCTGATTTGCCAGCGGAGGGCTTGCAGCGGGGCGTGGTGGATGCGCTATATCAACGCCCCCTCATGAAGCTCAGTGTTCCAAAGGAAACCGCCGCGCGGGAACGTCGCGTGGCCCTGGTCCCGGACTCGGTGAAGAAGCTGGTCGCCCGCAAGCTGGAGGTCCTCGTCGAGCGTGGCGCGGGCGAAGCAGCAGGTGCGGCCGACGCAGAGTATGAAAAAGCCGGGGCCCGCCTGGTCGATGCCGCGCAGCTCTATGCCGAGGGCGATGTCCTCATCAAGGTCCAGCCGCCAGACGAGGCCGAGCTGGCCAGGCTGCGGGCCGGGATGACGGTCGTCAGCCTGATTCATCCGCTGTCGTCGCAGCCGCTCTTGGATGCGCTGTGTGCGGCCGGGGTGTCGGTGCTGTCGGTCGATGCCATTCCGCGCACTACGCTGGCGCAGATGATGGACGTGCTGTCGTCGCAGGCCACCTGCGCGGGCTATCGCGCGGTGCTGCTGGCGGCGGAGGCCCTGCCCAAGTTTTTCCCGATGCTGATGACGGCGGCCGGCACGATCGCGCCCGCCCGCGTCCTGGTGCTAGGGGCCGGCGTGGCGGGGCTGCAAGCGATCGCTACGGCCCGTCGCCTGGGGGCCACGGTCGAGGCCTTCGACGTCCGCCGCGTCGTCAAAGAGCAGGTCGAGTCGCTGGGCGCCAAGTTCATCGAGGTCGAGTCGGCGGAAGACGCGCAGACGGCGAGCGGCTACGCCAAGGAAGTCTCGGACGAGTACAAGGCGAAGCAGGCGGCGGTCTTGCGCGAGCGCTTGGCCCGCGCCGATGCCTGCATCACGACGGCGCTCATCCCCGGCAAGCGCGCGCCCATCCTGGTCAGCGAGGAGCAAGTTGCGGCGATGCGTCCCGGCAGCGTGATCGTCGATCTGGCGGCGGAGCAAGGCGGCAACTGCGCGCTCACGCAGCCGGGCGAGCGCATCCTGACCCCGGGCGGGGTGCGCATCATCGGTGACACCGATCTGACGAGCCAGATCGCCGCGCACGCCAGCCAGATGTGGTCGCGCAACATCGAAAAGCTGCTCCTTCACCTGCTCGGCAAGGAAGGGGTGACGCTGCGACTGGATGCCGACGACGAGATCATCCGCGGCGTGGTCACCATCCGGGATGGCCGAGTCGTCGATCCCCGCCTGACTGCGGCCACCGCGGCCGCCGCTTGATGCTGAAGGAACCCCGTCCATGACCTCCGTTGAGATCTTACTTTTTGGGGCCTACGTCTTCGTGCTTGCTGCGATCGTGGGCCACCAGCTCATCAGCAACGTCCCACACCTGTTGCATACGCCGCTGATGGCCGCGACGAACGCCATCTCGGGCATCTCGCTGGTGGGTTCGCTTGTCGCTGCCGGCGGCAAATCGACGCGGGTGGCGACGGCGCTGGGGACGATTGCGGTGACCGCGGCGACGATCAATGTCGTCGGCGGTTTCCTCATCACCGATCGCATGCTGAAAATGTTTCGTCGGGGGCCCGGACAGAAATGACAACCGCGGTCCTGATCCAGCTCTGTTATCTAGCAGCTTCGGTGCTGTTCATCCTGGGCTTGCGTGGCCTGGGCGATGCGGCTTCGGCGCGGCGCGGCGTGCGCATGGCCGAGCTTGGCATGCTGCTCGCCGTTGGCGGCACCCTGCTGCGGCACGAGATCGTCAGCTACCAGTGGATCCTCGTCGGCATCGTCCTCGGCTCGGCCATTGGGACGGTGATGGCGCTCAAGATCCCGATGACCAAGATGCCCGAGCGCATCGCGCTGTCGCACGCCTTTGGTGGCTTGGCGGTCGCGCTGGTCGGCATCACCGAATTCCTGCAGTTCGGCGAGGGGGCGCACGCCCTGGTCAGCGCAGGGGGCGTCAGCGAGGCGCTGCGGGATGGCGCGGGTCCGTCGCTGTTCAAAGTCGGCGCGATCGGCTTTGAAGTCTTCCTGGGGGCGCTCACCTTCAGCGGGAGCCTGATGGCCTTTGGCAAGCTCGCGGAGATCTTGCCGGGACGTCCGATTACGTTTCGCGGCCAGAACGCGCTCAACGGCCTGCTCTTGCTTGCGGCCATCGCGCTTCTGGGCGTCTTCTTGTTTCAGCCCGATGGAGAGCTGTACTTCTATGGGCTCGTCGGGTTGGGGGCGGTGCTCGGCGTGACGTTGGTGCTGCCGATTGGTGGCGCGGATATGCCGGTCGTCATCTGCCTGCTGAACTCGTATGCCGGCTTGGCCGCTGCGGCCACCGGCTTCGCGCTGCAGAACAACGTCCTTATCATCTGCGGCGCGCTCGATGGAGGCTCGGGTTTCATCCTGGGCATGGTGATGTCCAAGGCGATGAATCGCTCGTTCACCAACGTGCTGTTCGGGGCGTTTGGCAGCGACGGGTCGAGCGCGACACCGGGGCCGCAATCGGGCGCAGCGGTGGGCCCGGTGCCGAACGAGGCGACGGTGGAGGAGTCGACCGAGGTCCTGCGGGCGGCGCGCTCGGTGATCTTCATCCCGGGCTATGGCATGGCGGTGTCGCAGGCGCAGCACGCGGTGCGCGAGCTCACGGCGCTATTGCAGGACAACGGTGCCGAGGTGCGGCACGCCATCCACCCCGTCGCGGGACGCATGCCGGGCCACATGAACGTGCTGCTCGCCGAGGCCAATGTGCCCTACGATCAGCTGTTCGATCTCGACGACATCAACGACGACTTTCCCAGCACCGATGTCGCCATCGTGGTGGGGGCCAACGACGTCGTGAACCCGGCCGCCAAGGAAGATCCGAGCTCGCCGATCTACGGCATGCCGGTGTTCAACGTCGATGCGGCGCGCTCGGTCATCGTGCTTAAGCGCTCGCTCAAGCCGGGCTTTGCGGGCATCGAAAATGCGCTGTTCGTTCGGCCCAACACCATGATGGTCCTTGGGGACGCGAAGAAGACGCTGGTGGCGATGGTGCAGGGGCTTAAGGCCGCATAGGGGCGCTCCGGCTAGCGACCGTAGTGCACGTCGAACTGGCTGGTGTAGGGACTGACGTTGTCGAGCGTGCCGGTGGTGACGACCACCAGATCGGCGTGGCCATCGTGATCGAGGTCACCGCTGGCCAGCAGGGCCTGGCCGCGACCGCTCACCGCCATCGCATAGGGGGGCTCGCCGAGGTGGGGCGCGATGCTCTGTGTCGGCAACATCGAGAGCTGCCCGGCGGTGCTGTCGGCCTGATACAGCACCAGGTCGTCGCGGCGATCGCCAAACAGGTCGATGGCACTTGCCGTTCCTAGCGACAGCGCCAGATCGAAGCTACTCGCCGCTGCCCCGCCTTCCGGATCGGTAAACAGCGCCACCCGCCGCAGCGCCGTCTTGCGGTCATTGGCGACCGGCAGCGTCAGGAGCAGATCGCGACGACCGTCGCCACTGAAGTCGCCGGCCATCAGCTGGAGGGCCAGGCCGGGCGTGGTCAGCGGGGTTGAGCTGGTGAAGCCGCCGGCGCCGTTGCTGCGCACGAGCCATAGCTCACCCTGAAAGTTGATGCCGCTCTTGCGCTCCACCGCGACGGCGAGGCCACCGGGCTGGTTTCCCGTCGCTCCATCCCAGGGCTCAAAGGACAGTGGCACGACGGCTGCAAGGTCATTGATGATCGGACTCAGCATGCCGGAGGTGAGCGTGTTGAGCTGCCAGCCGGCGCCGCCGCCCTTCCAATACCCCAGCGAGCCAACGAAGCTGAACACCAGGGTGCGTACGTTGCTGAGGCCGACGAGGAGATCGTTCTGCCCATCGCGATCGATGTCCATGACCAGGGCCTGATGCGGCGAGTACGTCGGGATCTTGATCTCGATCGGGGCGGCATACGTCCGCGGGGCGGTCTGCTCCAGGATCACGACCGCACCGCTCGGCGGGAACTCAAAGGCATAGCTGACGCCGAGAAAGGTCGAGAGGTCGGCGGTCGAGACGATCAGCTGCGGCAACCCGCTGCCGCGTAGCTGTCCCGAGGTCAGCGATCGCGGAAAGCCGGCGAGCGCAGTGGGGAGGTTGCGGCGCACAAAGCCGCGTTGGCCATCGCCGTAATAGATGCTGACAAAGCCCGGGTTGGCCGGCACCGCACCAGAGGTGTTGAGGTAGTAGGTGCCCGCCACCGCGACGTCCTGATGACCATCGAGGTCCAGATCGGCGACATGGACATTGGTCACGATGGGAATGCGATCGAGCTGGGGGGACGGCTGGCTTTGTTCGACGGTGATCGGCGTGGGGCCAAGCGGGAGTCCGGCGATGTTGAGGCGACGCAACACCGAGCTCTGCGCGGAGGTGGCGACTTCCACCAGGTTGTCGTCGCGGGATAGCTTGGGCAGCTGGCTCGACTCGATGCGCGAAGGTGAGACCACGCGGGCCGACGGCACCGCCTGGCCATCGACCGACAGGCCGCTGCCGCCCTCTAGCCCGGCGCCTTCGAGGGCAAAGGTGACGCTGCCGCGATCGCTGCGTTCCAGCTGCAGGTTGCACAGGATGGGGGCGCGCGCGGCGCAGCGGTTGAGGTCGAGTCGTTCCCTCTCTGCGACGAGCGGAAGGCCCGGCTCAGCGTCGCCCTGAGCCAGATCAACACGCAGCGAGTTTTGGGCCAAAAGACACGCCCCGTTGCAGGCGGCCACCGAGAGCGCTGCCTGACCACTCGCTTTTTTGATCAGGCGCACCCCGACGCGCAGCTCGCTCTGCATGGCCGGCGGGGGGGCGTAGCTGCCAACTGTTCCGGAGAGCTGACCATCGACGTCCACTTGCACCCGCAGCTCGTTGGCCAAAAGCGGAATCTGCGAGACATGCAGCGCGATGGCGGTATCGCCTGGCCCACAGGCAATGGCCAGAGCGGCCAAAAGTCCACCGTAGCGCCAGCGTCGATCCGTCAACCCAGCCCCAAGGCGAAGTCTCTGCGACATAAGCTCCCTCCACCGGCGGCGTCTTTTTGCCGGCTGGCTAAAACCCAAAGCCGATGTAGCCGGTATCCGTCGGTGGCGGCTCAGGTCGCTGGGTCAAGAGCACCCCGGCGACAATGCCTGCCGTCGCGACTGCGGTGAACGTCCCACCGAGGACCAGCCAGAACCAGGCCCGCTTATAGACCGGCCCCCCCCGTCGCAGCTGCTCCACCTGGGCCCGTTCGCTCAGCAGCTCGCCGCGCGTGAGGTCGAGCTGCTGTAAGAGCTCGCTGCGCGTGTTATCCAGCTGCGAGCGATAGCGCTTCTCGGCCTGCGCCACCTGGGCAGCGACGGAGTCGAGCTCGCGCACATAGGCCCGGGCCTCGGGCACGCTGGGGTGCTGCGGCGCGATCTCGATGAAGCGGCGATAGCTCTGCCGCGCCTCGTCGATCTGGCCCGCCCGGCGCTGCGTCTGCCCCAGGTTGAAGTAGTGAATGGGTCGCGGATCGACGGTGATGATTTGGCCCAAGAGCTCTGCCGCTTGCATGTACTTGCCAGCGGCAAACAGCTCGCGGGCCATGTTGACGCGCTCGGCAATCAGCGACCCATCGCCGAGGTATCCGACAGGCGGCGGCTCGGCAGGGTTTGCCGGACCCGCTGCGCTTGCGGCAGGCCCCGCTGCCCGGGGCGACGGCGACATCGACGGCGCAAGTGACTGCGACCAGGCCGGACCGGCTTGCCCAGCGATGCACAGTGCGACCCCTAACGGCCCGGCTCCCCGCAGCCGTCCCCAGCAGCGAGCAGCAGGCGACATCAGGTCCGCATTATATCAGGGGGGCGACCGGCCCTCGGTGGGGCGGTAAGAGAGCCGCAGCGCGCCGCGGTGAAGGACGGCTCAGCGACGGCGCATGACCGGCTTTAGGGCTTAGGCGGGGAGCGGGACGGGCAGACCTTGAGCGTGCAGGACCTCGACGATGGCGTGCAGCAGGTGGTCGACATCGTCGGGGTGGAGGTCGCCAATGGTGCCGATGCGGAAGCAGTCGGCGCGGCTGACCTTGCCGGGGTAGATGACGCAGCCGCGATCGGACAGGCCGCGATAGAAGGCGGCGAAGTCGAAGCCGGGCAGGGCCGGCAGCAAGAACGAGGTGATGATCGGCGAGAGCAGCGCCTCGGGCAGGAAGGTGCGGAAGCCAAGCCGGGTCATGCCGGCGAGCAGGCGCTGTTGATTGGCATGGTAGCGTCGCAGCCGCGCCGCCGGGCCACCTTCCTGCTCCAGTTCCAGCAGCGCCTGATGCAGGGCGAGCAGCGCATGCACCGGCGGCGTAAAGCGGAACTGACCATCGCGATCGATGCCGGCCAGCTGGGCGCATAGATCAAGGCTGACGCTCCGCGCCTGGCCCTGTGCGGCGCGCAAGACTGCGCGTTTGGCCACGATGAGCGCCAGGCCGGGCACGCCCTGCAGGCACTTGTTCGCCGACGTCACCAGGGCATCGGCGCCCCACTCGGCAAGCGGGCAGGGCAGGGCGCCGAAGCTCGACATCGCATCGACGAGCAGGCGGCGGTCGCGGGCGCGGCATCGCTCGGCCACGGCAGCGACGGGGTTTACCTGCCCGGTGCTGGTCTCGCAGTGGACCATGGCGACAGCGGCCAGCCCGGCATCGGCGGCGAGGAGGGCATCGATGGCGGCGGGATCGACGGGATCCGACTCGGCGAAGTCACAGGGCGTGACCTGCAGGCCCGAGGCCCGGGCCAGCTGAGCGATGCGTTGGCCGTAGGCGCCGTTCTGCGCCACCAGGATGCGTCCGCCCGTCGGCAGCAGAGCCCCCAGCGCGGCTTCGACGGCATAGGTGCCGCTACCCTGCAGCGGCAGCGCGGTGTAGTCCGGTTCGGCGACACCGGCGATGCGCAAGAGCGCCGCGCGGACCTCGCGCACGACGCCCAGAAACTCGGCATCGCGCGAGCCCAGGTCGCGCAGCATCGCCGCCTTTACCGTCGGGCTGGTCGACAGCGGACCCGGGGTAAACAGCCGCTTGTCGCGGCCTGCGGGAGGGGCAGCCATGGGCTAGTCGCGCAGCAGCGCCGCGCCCCAGTGGAAGCCCGAGCCGAGGCCGACGAAACAGCACAGGTCGCCCGACTTGATCTTGCCGGCCCGACGGCACTCGTCGTAGGCGATGGGGATGGTGGCGGCGGTGGTGTTGCCGTAGCGCTGGATGTTGTTGTAGATGCGCTCGGGCGGGATGCCCAGGGCCTGCTGCACCGCCTCGTTGATGCGCAGGTTGGCCTGGTGGAAGATGAACATCTTCACGTCGTTGATGGTGTAGCCGTGCTTCGCCAGCAGCGAGCGCGTGACCTCTGGCATCTTGGTCACCGCCATGCGGAAGACGAACTTGCCGTCCATGTGCGGCACGTGATCCAGCTTCTGAATCATCGCCTCGGTGACATATGGCCGATGCGCCATACCCGAGGGGACGTACAGCTTGTTGTAGTTGCTGCCGTCGGTGTGTAGCTCGAAGTCGATCAGGCCGCGCTCGGTCTCGCCCTCTTCGCGGCGCAGCACGACCGCAGCGCCGGCGTCGCCGAACAGCACGGCGCGATCGCGAATCTGCGTGCCAAAGGCGCGCTCTTCTTCGCTGATCTCTTTGTGCTCGACCTGCCCCAGCACCAGATCCCAGCTGCGGAACGGCATGAACGGCGAGTGCGACTCGGCGCCGATCAGCAGCAGGTTCTTGGCCGCCCCGACCTTGAGCAGCGCGTCTGCGACCTGCAGCGCGTAGATAAAGCCGGTGCACTGCTGGCGGATGTCGAGCGCCGGGATGTTGCGCAGCCCCAGCTTGGCCTGCAGGATGCCGCCCGAGCCGGGGAAGAAGTGGTCGGGGGTCATGGTGGCAAAGACGACGTAGTCGATATCCGCAGCGGTGACCCCGGCCTGCTCCATCGCGATCTTGGCCGCCCGCACACCCAGGTCCGAGGTCGCGACCCCGTCAGCCGCGAAGTAGCGCTGCTCAATGCCCGAGCGCTCGCGAATCCACTGATCGCTGGTCTCCATGACCTTTTCAAAGCGGCTGTTCGGGACTAGATGCTCGCCGACTGCGAACCCGGTGCCTTTGACGACGCTACGCATGGGAAGTCTCCATTCTAGAAAGGACGGGTTCTACTCTCCTCGGCGACGGTTTGCAACAACTACGGCGCCAGGCCCGTCGAGGGCTCCTCGGGCCGCCGCCGCCGAGGTTGTCGGTTTCCCGCTGGGCCGGAGGCGACATGATCGACGGCGACAGGGCTGAACCACGGCATCAGTTCGGCCCATATCGAGGCCAATTGGGAAC
>DAORCZ010000065.1:15176-16416 GCA_035345735.1 Pseudomonadota bacterium
GACGGATCGTGACCTGCTCGATGGACGAAGTCGGGGAATTTCAACAGATATTTTGGCGGTTCGGTGGATTTCAAAAGACTCTTTGCGCGTAGAACGGCGTGTGACTGATAATGGATTACGGGGCGACCTGATCTATAAAGTTTCCAGCCAAGCATTTGTAAATGTGTCATTGGACGATTCCCCTGAGAGGAAATCTAGATAGATATCCTCTCGGTGCATTGGTTGTGGGCGATTGAAAGGGTAGAGACCGCGACCTGCCCCGATCCCAGTTCCTGCCCAACCAGGCCAGCACAGGTCAGGTAAAGAAGCCGCCTGCAGCGCTCGTACTTTTGCGGCGCGCAGTTAGGGGGAGCGGAGGCGCTGCGCCGCTTGCTGATGGTTGAGGGCGGAGGCGGCATGGCCTTGCGCGGCTTCGAGGTCGGCGTAGAGCTCATGCGCGCGGGCTTGCAGTGAGCGAGCGGTGCCTGGGACGGCCTGGGGCGAAGCGAGTGCTTCGTCGAGCAGAGCGCGTACCGCGGTGGCGGGGAGCGGGGCCTGCTTCAGTCCGGCTCGGGCGGTCGAAAGCAACCACTCCACCGCCCGCTGACGTCCCAGCCAGGCCTGGCCTAGTTGGGTTGCGCTCTCGGGCTGGCCGCTGTCGACCAGGAGGTCGAGCAGGTCGGCGATGAGCAGGGTCGGTGGCGATGGCGGACGGCTCTCGGGGAGCGCGAGAAGCGCGGTGAGTGCGCTTTTGGCGCCAGCCGGGTTGTGCTCGGCAAGGGCGGCGCGGCCTAGAAAGTACGCGGCGCGCTCCTGGCTGGCTGGGGGGACGGCAGCAGGCGGCAGCGCAGAGCGGGCGACGTCGGAAAGTAGCGGCCAGCGGGGCTCGGCTTGCGAGCCGGCCACGTCGAGGAACGCGGTGAGCTGATGCGGCGAGGGCAGGGCAGTCCAGACTTCCTCGGCGGACCGCGCGGTCTGGGCCAAGAGGGCCAGGCTGAGGCGCTGATCGGCGTCATCGCCGTGTTCAATCGAGAGGCGCAGGAAGAGGAGTGCGTTCGCTTGGTTACCGGAGAGAAGCTGCAGACGGGCTGTTTCGCGGAGGGCCAGCGGGTCGCGGGGGTTGGCGAGGAGGGCGCGGTTTAGGAAGGGGCGGGCGCGATCGGCGGCACCGCTTCGCAGCAGACGCGCAGCGACGAGAGCGGACGGGTAGGAGTCAAAAGGATGGCGGGCGCTGGCGGCCTCGGCCCGTGCCACGACCTCG
>DAORCZ010000066.1:0-4363 GCA_035345735.1 Pseudomonadota bacterium
CCATGCGCTCGCCGATGAGCAGGTTGTACTTGCGCTTGATGTGCTGGACGATGGCTTCGTCCATCTTGTCGCCGCCGGTGCGGATCGACTTGCTGACCACGATGCCGGCCAGCGAGATGACCGCCACTTCCGTCGTGCCGCCGCCGATATCGACGATCATGTTGCCCGAGGGCTCGGTGATCGGCAGGCCGGCGCCAATCGCGGCCGCCATCGGCTCTTCGATCAGGTAGACCTCGCGCGCACCCGCTGCCAGGGCCGAGTCGCGCACGGCGCGCTTTTCGACTTCGGTGATGCCCGAGGGCACGCAGACGATGATGCGCGGCTTGACCAGGGTGCGTCGGTGATGGGCGCGCAGGATGAAGTAGCGCAGCATCGCCTCGGTGACTTCGAAGTCGGCGATGACGCCGTCTTTCATCGGCCGGACGGCGACGATGTTGCCGGGGGTGCGGCCGAGCATCTCTTTGGCTTCGCGGCCGACCGCCAGGACCTTCTTGCCGGTGGCGCCGCGCTGCACAGCGACGACGGAGGGTTCGTTCGAGACGATGCCTCGCCCTTTGACAAAGGTGAGGGTGGTGGCGGTGCCGAGATCGATCGCGAGATCGTTGGAAAACAGGCCATAGACCCAATCGAAGAGCATGTGGATTTCCTTGCAGTGCCGGGCGACCGCCGGTGGGCTGGGTCGCTTCGTCTGCCCGCGTCGCCGGGGAGGGCCCCGGGAGGCGACGGCAGGGGGTGACTAAAAGCGGCTAGGGCGTAGCACAGCGCCCCCGTCATTCGCAAGCCATCGGGCGGGCTGCGGGCAAAAAAGAACGGCAAAAACTTGCCAAGCCGCGTTTTTTAGGACGTCCACCGCCGCTGAGTCAGAAAAAACGCCAGGACCGCCAGGGCACTGCCAGCAAGCACATCCGCAACGTAGTGCTGCTTGACCAGTAAGACTGACACCAACACCGACGCGGAAAGGACCCCGACCCCCCAGCCCAGCCATCGATTCAGCCGGTGCGCGAACAGCGCCGCCAGGACGGCGTGCCCGCAGTGCAGCGACGGAAACAGGTTCACCGGCGGATCGAAGGCGTAATAGGCCAATAGCACCCGCCCGCTCAGCGTTGCAGGCACCGCCGAGAGTGCCGGCCGCAGATCAGCATGCAGCGGATAGACGGCATAGGTGACGAAGGCCAGCGTCTGCAGCAGGGCATAGGCCAGGGCCTGACGACGCATGCCGGCGCGATCGGCCAGCGGCCAGGCAAACAGCGCCGGATCGGGCAAGAGCGGAGCAAGCAGGTACGCGAACACCGCCTCGGGAACCAGGGGCAGGCCGCGCTCCCAGGCAAGCTCGAAGGGGAAGGGGTGGGCGCGACCCAGCGTCAGGTGGCCGATCAGAAAATAGCCGCCCAGGAAGTAGGCCAGGCCGATGACGATCAAAAGGGCCCGCTCCCCTCCCGGCGAGAGCACGTGCGCGGCAGGCGAGGTCATGCGAGCGACGATCCAGCCGGCCTAGCGCAGGACATCGAGCAGCGTGGCGGTGGGCCGCAACAGGCGCAGGAAGCGACGCGCATTGGCATGACTGCGTCGGTCGCGACCGGGGTGTCCGGCCAAGCGGCGCTGCGCATCCAGATAGTCGGGGAAGTAGCGCAGGTGGGGTGGCAGACGGGGGATGGCGGCGCGCAGCACGGCTCGACTGCTGCGCAGAAGCACCCGCTCGGCGATTCCCAGGCGCAGGCCAAAGCCCTCGCGCAGCGACTCGGGCAGGAGCCAGGCGGTGTAGGCGCGGATGAAGCGATAAAGCGGACTGGCGGTGGCGTTCGGTGGCGTCAGGATGTGACCGGCTAGCTCGCGGGCTTCCGGCGTGACGCAGAGTCGCGGCGAGACCAGCATGCCGTCGTAGTACAGGCGAAACGCCCCCCAGTTCGCAGGCAGCGCCGTCGGCGAAAGTCCGAACAGCCGGCACATGCTGCGACTGCTCTCGTAAAACGGGTCTAGCTGATCGGCGGGCAGGGGCGCGATGAGGTCTTCATAGACGCGCAGGCCCGTATCGATCAGCGTCGCTTGCACCCAGAACAGCGCGGCTTCGTCGTTGGCGGCATAGCGCGGCGTGTCCGTGTAGCCCGGGCCGGCTCCCCGCAGCGCACCGCCGATGCGCGAGTGAACGGCAAAGACCCGACGCGCCGTGGCACAGGCGCTGTCCAAGTCGCCAAACGTCAGGTTCAGCACGCGCACAAACGTCCGCCGAAAGCGCCCCGCGACATCGCTGCGCACGCGCGAGTGATCAAAGACCGCCTGCGCCACAAAGGGATGGGCCAGCTGGAGCAGCGCCGCCGCCCCGCCGCCGAGGAGCAGCATGGCCTCGCGATTGACGCGCCAGGTCGCCGAGTCAGGACCGAACAGGCCGGCCCGCGGATCGCCGGTGCGTGACAGCGCCTGGGCTCGGGCCGTGGCGATGGCCGGTTCAAGCTGTTCCAGCGAGACCATGGGGCTCCTCTCTACGTCGACGGGGCAGGGCGTCTGACGGGGCAGGGCGTCGGTGGGGCAGGGCTCTAGCGCGTACTTGCCGGCGGGCCGGGGGCGAAATCGGCGGGGAAGATATCACGCACGTCGCCGCGGGGCTCGGCTAATGTAGGGACATCATGCGTGCGTCGTTGTCGCGACTTTTCCGGGGACTGCGAGTCGGGTTTTCCGTCGGGCTGCTTGGGCTTTGGGCGGTGAGCGGCTGTGCCACCGGGCCCGATCCCATCCTGACCACCGGCGGCAAGGTCCCGCCGACCATCGAAAACAGCCTGCGCTGCCCATCGGGCACCCACATCGTCTTTGGCCGCATCGCGGGCGTGCAGACGGCAGCCTGGTGCGAGCGCTCCGCAGTGCCCGCCGGTGCCGGTCCGGGCGTCAAGCACGGTCCCTACGTCGAGTGGTACGAGACGCTGCAGAAGAAGGTCACCGGCCTGCACGAGGAAGGTCTGCGACAGGGCCCCTGGCGCTTCTATATGCCAAGCGGCGTGCTCGATAGCGAGATCGTCTATGACCGCGGCAACGTCGTGTCGCAGACCTCGGCCCCGACCCCAAGCTACGTGCCGCCAAGCTCAGCCCCGATGCCTGCACCCGCTGCGCCCGCGACGGCTCCCGCTGTCGCTCCGTCCGCCGCCCCGTCGGCTACCCCCACTGCGCCCGCGGCTGCTCCGCCTGCTCCTCTACCTGCCCCCGTCTCGCCGACCGCGCGCTAGCGCGGCGGAGTTCGTCGCAGCACCTGATACGCCCCCCGACCCAAGACGAACAGATCGCGCTCGGCATCGCCGGTCAGATCCAGCGCCGCCAGGTCCAGGCTGCCCGGCAGCGTCTGCGCCCCCATGACCAGCGTCGGCTGACCCGCCGCCACGCGCACTCCCGAGGTCAGCGAGCCATCGGCTCTGCCTAGAAAGACGCGCAGCTCTCCCGACTGGGCCAGCGTTGCAGCGATGTCTAGCTGGCCATCGCGATCGAGGTCTTCGGCGACCAGGCTCAGAAGCGGCGCATCGACGGTCAGGATCTGCTCGGGGCTCAGCGAGCCGTCGGCGCGGGCTCGCAGCACGGCCAGGCGGGGCTCGCCGGCGCCCCCCACCACGACATCGCGCAGGCCATCGAAGTTCAGATCCGGGACGACGAAGTGCCGTCCCACGATCGGCAGCGGCAGCGAGCGCGGCGCCGCCAAGCGCCCACCCGAGAGCCCTGAAACGATGTGCAGCGTATCCGCCGCCAGGGCCAGGATGTCGCGATGGCCATCGCCGTCCTGATCGACGATCCGCAGGTCCGCGACGCCCGCCAAGCTCCCAGGGAGCGCGATCCGCTGGGCCGGCCGCAGCGTGCCGTTGCCGTTGCCCAGAAGCAGCCAGATCGCGGCCTGCTGGGCTGACGCGGCGACCACATCGGCACGGCCATCCTCGTCGATATCGGCGACGCTCAGCGCATCGATCCCCAGCCCCGCTCCCAGACCCAGATCGACATAGAGAGCCGGCTGATACTGCGCCGGCCCGCGCGCCAAAATTAGCTGCAGCCCCGCGCCATCGCCGACGACCAGATCCCCCAGCCAGTCGCCGTTTACGTCCGCGGCAAACAGCGAACGTGGGGCGCTGCGTTCACCCCCCAGCTCGACGTAGCGCGGCAGCGGGAGCGGGTTTTGGCCATCGTCGGTTTGCCGATCATCGCCAAGCAGGAGCGCGATCCGGCTGCCACTCAGCCAGGCGGCATCGAGATGACCGTCGCTGGTCAGATCGGCGGTAACCAGGGCATGGGGTGGCGGCAGTCCGTCGCTGGGTGTCGGCGCTGGGCCACTCCCCGCCAGGCTTTGCACCTGATGTCCGTCGGGGGACAGGGCGATCAGGCTCGGCGCGGCGCCGGC
>DAORCZ010000066.1:4463-16400 GCA_035345735.1 Pseudomonadota bacterium
TTTGCACCTGATGTCCGTCGGGGGACAGGGCGATCAGGCTCGGCGCGGCGCCGGCCGCCAGCGGCCAGGCCAGCGGCCACAGCGGACCGGTGGTGCCCTCGATTGGCGACAGCGCGGCCAGGGCTCCGGCCTCGGTCAGCCTCAGCGGCAAGAGCGGCGGCGACTCGGCTGCGCTGGGACCCGGGCTGAGGATCAGCTCGTGGCGGCGTCCGTCGCCATCCCAGTCGAGAGCGGCCAGGGCAGGGTGGTCATAGCCGGGCGGCAGCGCGAAGCTCTGGGGGGTCGGCAGGCCGCTTGCGGGCCACAGGTAGTAGCTGAGGTTCGTGCCCCTGCCATCGACGGTGACCAGGTCGCTGCGGCCATCGCCGTTGAGGTCAGCGGCGACGAGCGCGCTCGGCTCCAGCCCGGTCGGCAAGGTTGCGGTGACGCCCAGGTTGCCCCCGCCCGATCCCTGACACAGCAGCAGGCCGCCGCGTCGGCCCAGTGTCGCCGCCAAGGTCGGCCGCCCGCCATCCAGCCCCGCCACGACGACCTGGACGGTGCCGATCGCGACTCCGCCGGGCAGGCTTAGGGCCTGTGGTGGGGCGAAGCGGCTCGTCGCGCCGTCGGGCCAGCGATTCTCAAAGACGTAGCCGGCGACGGAGGTGGCATCGCGGCAGCCGACGATAAGCTCAGGGCGGGCGTCGCCCAGAAGGTCGCCTGTGGCCAGCGAGGCCGCGACGCAGCCGACCGCGACCTCGCCACCTGAGCGGAAGCGCCCATCGTCCCCGCCCAGCCACAGCGACAGCGCCTGCCGGGCCCCCTCGGCGGCGATCAGATCGTCGCGCCCGTCGCCATCCAGGTCGGCGGAGGACAGCGCCGTGACCTGCGACCGCAGCGGCTGGCTGCCCACCCAGCTGAAGTGCCCCTGTCCGTCTCCTGCCAGGCGATGCAGGGCCTGCGGTTCGTCGGTGGCCAGCACCAGATCCAAAGTCGCACCCATCGCCCGCCCGCGCGGCGCCCAGCCGGTCTGCGCCAGCACCCCCGTCTTCACCCACTCCCGCGACGAGGGTGCAAGCTGCAGGGCGTGGTAGGTGAAGGGCTCGGGCAGGCTCAGCAGCAGCCCGTCGGACCACAGGGCGCTGACGATCTGTTCGCCGCGCACCGCCGACGGCGGCACAACGAGGCGCAGTCCCCCCGGGCCCTCGACCCGCGTAATCGTCGCTGGGCTGCCGCCAAACACCACCCGCGAGGCGTCGGAAAGGCCACTGCCTGAAAGCAGCCCCTCCTCGCCCCCCAGTACCGAGCCGACCCCCGGCGACAGCGACTTGAGGCTGCGTCCCTCGCCGCCGCAGTGACTGCCGGCGAAAAGCCCCAGGAGCCCCGCGAGCCCCCGCAGGAACCGGGCCCGGCCCGGCCGGGAGCGCGTCCCCATCGCCCCGTAGGGCACCCCTTCCCTCGGCTGCTGACACGTCGGCATTGTCTTTCAGAATACCAGCCGGAGGGGGCGGAAAGGCCTGCGTTTTCACCGGCTTGGGCAGCGCTGTGATATAGGCGGAGAAAGGAGGTTCCATTGTCTACATCCGCAGAAACGGCGGCTAGCTCGACGACGGGCGGCGCCGCAGCCGGTCTGGCTTCGCGCCTCACCGCCCCCGAACAGCGTCGTCGCGTTATCGCCGATTGCTGTCAGCTGATCGACGAAGAAGTCAGCCGCAAGGGCGGCTTTTCCGGCGCTGCCATCAAGCTGGGCTACGCCACCGTCAAGGCCGTGAAGCCGGGCTTTATCGCCGAGGCTGTCGACAACCTGCTCGACGACTTCGTGCGTCGCCTAGAGCCGTTCTATCAGGCCCACGGGCGGCTCCGTGACAGCGGCAGCCCGCGCTCGCTAATCGACCACTTCACCGGCGAGGGCCCAGCCATCGCCGAGGCCCTGCTGGGCATCACCGACGACCGGGCCGCCCGCGCCCCCGGCGGCGTGGTCAAAAAGAGCTACGAAAAGCTCCGCCCCACCGCCAAAAAACACGTCGAAGAAGCCATCCCCGGTGTCGCCCGCCTGATCGACAAGCACACCCGCTAGGCGCCTCTTTTTCCCCGTCGCGCAGTCCTCGTGGACAGCCGGGTTGGCAGACCTCGTCAGCCCGCGCCCCTTCGGCCGTTCGCAGGGGGGTAGGTAGCGGACCGGTGATTGTGAGAGCCGGGGCGTGGTCGGGGATCGTTGGCGGCGCGAGAAGTGATAAGATTTTGCCGTGTTTTCAGCATCCGCTGGTCGCATGGCGCGGGAACTTCCGCAATGCTCCCAGCCAGAAGGCCCAAGGACGTGGACACCCGGTCGCCGGCAGGTAAGTCGGCGGCCCGCCCGCCCATGGACAGGCTGGAGCCGACTGGTGGTGTCTTTGGCCTGCGCGCTGTGGGCCGTGCCGCAAGGACAGGGGCCGCTCCCGCTGGGACCATCGGTCAGCTGGGCGGCCAAGAAAGGCGCCAAGCCGAAGAAGGACAAGGCCGGCAAGGTGGGCAAGCCAGGCAAGCCAGGCAAAGGCGTCAAGGCGGGCAAGGGCGAGCCGAAGACACCGCCGCCGCCCGATACGCCACCGCAGCCGATCGTTGCACCGCCGCCTCCGACCATCCTGCCTTCCGCTGCGCTGCGGCTGGAGTGCGAGAGCGAGGGCGGCCAGAGCAGGCTCTGCGAGGTGGTACGGGAGGCCGCGCTACAGGTCGCGACCCATCGCTATCAGGTGCTGGACAAGGCGCGAGTCGAGGAGCTATTCGCCAAAGAACCGTCGCTGCGTGGCTGCCGGCGCGATGACTGTCGCACGGCGATCGCTGAGTCGCTGGGGGTGAGCCGGCTGATCGACATCATCGTGCAGTCGCCCAAGCCGCGCGATCTGTCGGCCAGCGTGTCGGTGTTCGATCTGGCAGCCAAGGGCCTGTCGCAGGACACCGTGGTGCAGCTAACCCGCGACGAGCGGGCCCTGCGTCGGACGATCGAGCAGGCGGTGGACCAAGTGATCACGACGCAGCGCCTGACTGCCCCGCTGCGGCTAGAGGTCAAGCCGGTCGGGGCCAAGGTGCGGCTGGTTGATTCGCGCGGCAATACCCGCGACCTGACCGACGCTGAGCGCGATGGTTCGCGTGAGCTGCGCGTGTTTCTGGGCACCTGCAGCGTGCACGTCGAAAAGCCGGGCTATCTGGCGCAGGACACGTCGGTGATCGTCACGCAGGCCGGGGCGCAGCTGTCGGTCGAGCTGAAGAACCAGCCGGTGGCCGTGAAGTTCGAGTGGACGCCCGAGGGCACGCGGGTCAAGGTCGATGGCGAAGAGGTCGACAGCCGCGACCGCGTCATCGAGCTGTCAGAAGGTCCGCACCGCGTCGAGGCGTTCGCGCGCACCGCGTCCTACGAGTCGACGGTGTTTCCCATCGAAGTGCGCGTCGGGATGGAGCCGGTGCGAATCGCGCTGCAGCGCCTGACCGAGATCCGGCTGCAGGCGCCGCGCGGCTACACGATCAGCGTCGATGGCCAGCTGCTGTCGGCCGATCGCCTGCACCCGCGCGGCCTGTTTGTCGAGGCGGTGCTGCCCACTACTCCTGGCGGGCACACCGTGACGGCGCAGAGCTGGCGCGGTCTGCAGCTGTCGCAGCGGGTGATGGCGGTGCCGCGCACGGCGACCGATCTTTCGCTGCGGCCGCCGTCGCTGGTTCCGGGGGCGGTGATCGGTACGCTGGGCCTGGTGAGCGCGCTGGCTGGTGGGGCGCTGTTCATCGTTGGCTACACCCAGCCGATTTGTACGCGACAGCCCGACTGCGAGGCGCTGTTCAAGCCCGACATCCCCGGCGGAATCCTTCTGGGCATCGGGGGGGCGGCGCTGATTGTCGGGGCCGGCTGGTTTGGCTGGGCCGCCTCGCACCATCCGCGCTTCCACAGCGACAAGCCGGCAACCCGGGACCGCGAGGCGCGATTGTTAGGGTCCTCACCGACGAATTTGTGGTCGGTCCGTCCCGTCGTGGGGCCGACCTTTGCCGGTGTACAAAGCGAGCTACGGTTCTGATACGTTGCGCGCGATGCGCGCGTGCTTCCGTGAAACTCGCTGGAACTGGCTTCTCTCGGCACCGGAGGGTCTGGCCCGGCGAGCCGCGCCCCGGATCGTCATCGGTGGGCTGTCCTTTCTGGGGTTGCTGGGGCCGATCGGATGTACCGCGCAGGCCGATCCCGGTTGTGATGGCGTCAGCTGCCGCAGCGACGAGCGCTGCATGCAGGACAGCCCCTTTGCGGCCAGCTGTCATCCCCGCTGCACGGTCAGCACCCGCTGCCCCGATGCTGAGCCGATCTGTGACGACGAAAGGGAGGCCTGTCGCGCCTGCCACCCCGGCGACGATGAGCGCTGCCGCGAGCGCAGCCCAGCCACCCCGCGCTGCATCGCCGGCCAGTGCGTCGCCTGCATTGCCAGCCGCGGCGTGACCAGCCAGTCTCCCGACTGCAGCAGCACGATGGCTGGTCTGGCCCCGCGCGACCGACCCGGCGCCTTGTCGTCGGCGCTGTCAGCGTCACCGGTCTGCGATCAGGGCGTCTGCCGTCCCTGTCAGGGGCACAACGAGTGCGACTCCGGCGTCTGCGCCAAGGACAACAGCAACGCCGCCTTCGGCATCTTCAAGGGCCAGTGCGTGCCCTTCGATCAGGTGCTGGTCGTCGACCAAAACCTGTGCAGTCGCAGCGGTCCGGTGTTCTGCACGCCGGCGCAAGCGATTGAGCGCCTGACTGCCGACCGTCGCTACCTGCTGTTGCGCAAGGGCGCGCTGGCTGCCGACTTCACGGGCCTGAGCCTGGCCGGGCTGCCGACCAAGGGGGGCCCGGTGTTTCACATCATCGGTCCGCTCGCCGACGCCCCACCGCACCAGGCCAGCCGCTTGCCCGCGGTGCAGATCGGCGGGGTCGCTGGGAGTGACGGCATCGCGGTGCGGGGTGGCTCCGTCGTGCTCGAAGGCCTGTACGTGCGCAAAAATCGCGTTGGTGTGGGCTGCAGTGGAGCCGACACCTCGCTGCGCATCGTGCGCTCGCTGTTCGCTGAAAATGACACCGCCGTCCTGGCCGAAAATGGCTGTCGCCTGTACCTCGGCGATAGCTGGCTGGGCCGGCCACCTTCGGGGAGCGTGTTCGCTGGCGCATCGCCGAACGCCCGCGGGCTAGAGGTCAGCGCTGCCGACTTCGACGTCGAAAACAGCGTCTTCGTCGACAACGGCGATTACAGTCGCGATGGCTTTGGCGGCATCCGCTGGCGGGCACCGTCGGCTGGTACGCGCCGCTCGACCGTCGTCAACACCACCTTCCATCAGCAGAGCGGCCTGGTTCGTCTGGGCAAGTACTACACGACGCTGTGGTGCGATAAGCCGGTCAGCGATCGGCTGGTGCTGTTCAACGCGCTGTTCACGAGCGATCGCCCGCTGATCACCACGCCAGAAGAGCACTATCTCGATCCTTCCTGCGGCGCGCTCAGCTTCAACCTGGCCTCGAACGATGCGGCGCTGGCCAAGGCTGGCGTGCTGGTCAGCGCGATCGAGCCGCTGTACTTGAATGCGGCGTCCCGCGACCTGCGGCTGCGCTTCGGCGTCCAGCCGGAACAGAAGGCGCTGGCGGCGGGCGGAGCGTGGCGAATCAGCGTCGGTGAGCAGGTGTTGAACGCCCCCGAGCGTGACCTGGACGGCAAGCCTCGCCCGGCCGAGCAGATCGCGGTTGGTGCGTTTGAGCCGACGACGATCGTCCAGCGCTGACATCTCAATCCGGCAGGAATGAGATCCCCAGCGATGAGTGTCGAGACGCCCAATCCCAGCCCTCCTCCCCGCCCGGGTGCCGGGCCCAGTCCATGGCCTGCATCGGTTCCACCGTCGCCGTCTGCCGTCGCCCCGCTGCGGGACGGGGCGCCTGCGCCGAGTGGGCAGCCAAGTGGGCCATTTGACGCCCTGGCTCGGTCGTGTGCATCCGCGCGCGGTGGCTATGCCTGGTGGTACATCGAGGCCCACGATCTGGACGAGGGGCGCTACGGCCTGACGCTCATCGTGTTCGCCGGATCGGTGTTTTCGCCCCACTACGCCGGCCGTCTGCGACGCGGCGATGCCGTCTGCGGCCTGGACTACCCGGCGGTTCACTTTGCGCTGTACGAGCGGCCCGACGGCGGTCGCCACCTGTCGCACGGGCGGCTGTGGGTGATGAACGAATATCCCGCCCAGGCCTTCTTCGCCGATGCTCACGAGGTGCGGGTCGGCGGCACCCGGCTGCACTATCGCGAAGGTGGGCTCGACGTCGAGATCGACGAGCACACGACGCGCTTTTTCAGCAAGCCTGGCGGGCGCGTGCAGGCTCGGCTGCGCATCCAGACCGATATGACGATGGGTACCGGCCTGTCGCCGTTTTGTCTGGGGGAGAACGCGGCGGGCGAGGCCCACTTCTGGCAGCCTATCGCCCCCGCGGCCACCGTCGAGGTCGAGGTGAAGGCAGGCGGGCTGTCGCGCCGCTTTGCGGGTCACGCCTACTGCGATCGCAACTGCGGCAGCGGGCCATTACACGGGACGTTCCGTCGCTGGTTTTGGGCCCACGGAGTCAGCGCTGGGCAAAAGCCAGGGGCGCTGGTGCTGTACCAAGCTCAGCGTCTGGACGACAGTGTGCTGGGCCTGTCGGTGCGTTATCCCGCGCAGCCCCACCCCGCCGCCGACGGCGGAGCCCAGGTTTCGCGCGATGAGCACGGCGGCTGGGGCGGCGGTCGCGGCGGCCTCGCTGACTTCCTCTGGCTGCGCGTCCCCCCCCGCTTTACCGTCGCGGATTATCAGGCTGAGCGGGCTCGGGGCAGCCGCCTAGAAGACGCCCCGTTTTACGCCCGCTACGCTGCTGAGCTAGGCCCGGCCGGGGAGCACGCTGTGTCGTCGAGCGAGCGCTTCTTTGGCGTCGGTGAATACCTGGACCTAGAACGCTTTCGCTCGCCGGCAGTGCAGCACCTGCTGACGTTCAAGACGCGGGTGGTGGAGGCTGCGCCGATTGCGCCCGCTCCGCCGCCACGCGATGCCGGCCCTGAGTCATGACCCTGCCCGCCGCCGTCGCGCTATTTTTCCACACGCTGTGCGAGGTCTGGGCCGGCCTGAACGTCGGCTTTACCGCCACCCTCCTTCTCGGCCTGTGGGGGCTGCACCGAGCGCGGCGTCGTGCGGCGGCCGCCCCATCGCCCCCAGCGGCGAGCGACTGGCCGAGCCTGGTCATCCTGCGGCCCTGCGAAGGCGCCGAGCCGGGCCTGTTTGAAAACCTGCGCTCGTCGGCCACGGCCCGCTATCCCGGTCCCCGGCGCGTGCTGATCTTGGTGCCCAGCACCGACGATCCGGCCTACACCGTCGCGCAAGAGGTGGTGCGCAGCCTGCAAGCTGAGCGGCCACCGTCGTCCGGCGTGGCGGTGGGCACCGTCACCCCGTCTCTACCGGTCCAGATCGACGTGCGGCCGACGCATCCGCCCCCGCTGTGCAACCGCAAGGTGTTTCAGCTTGCCCAGGCCGAGGCGCTCTTGGCCGGCGATGCAGCATCGGCGATCGTGGTCGGCGCCGATAGCGATGTGCGGCTGGGCGACGACGATCTGCCAGCGCTGATCCGTCCGCTGCTGCCCGCTGGCCTGGCTGCGACGGAGGGATCCAGGCTGGGGGCGTCCTTTGCCGCTCCCATCGAGGTTGCACCGCAGACGCTGTGGGATCGCATCGGCGCGGCGTTGGTCTGTGCCTCGCCACAGAGCTTCCTGGCGCTGTATGGCTGGTATGCGCTGGGTCGGCAGGCTTCTTCGCCGTCGCGTCCTTCCCCTCGCGCCGCGTCGCCGATGATGGCCGGGGCGCTGTGTGCGTTGCGTCGCGAAGCCCTGTCAGCGATCGGGGGCTTCGCGGCGTTTATCGACTGCCTGGGCGAAGACAACGAGATCGCGCGCCGCCTCTGTCAGCACGGTTACGGCATCGCGCTCAGCCCGCTGCCAGCCCGCTGCTACGACGGAGGGCGGCACAGTCGCGAAGTCATCGCTCGCGCCGCGCGCTGGCAGGCCGTGGTCCGCGCGCAGCGTCCGCTCTTGTGGCCCAGCTATCCCCTGCTCCTCGGCGCGCTGCCGGCCCTGCTGCTGCTTAGTCTGCTGTGGCCGTCGCAGGTGCTGTGTGGTTTTGTGACGATCCTTCTGGCGCTGCGCTGGCTGCTGGCGCGGACGCTGCTACGCCTGCAGGGCCTGCCGGCGGGCCCGCTGCGCGCGCTGTCCAGTGTGTTTGCCGGCGAGATCTTGCTGTGGCTCGGCTTTCTGTATTCGCTGCGCTCGCGCCACATCACTTGGCGCGGCCACCGCTTCCGCATCGCGCGCGGCGGTCGCCTGCATCCGGTGGATCGCGCCGCCTAGCCCCGCGTCGCCTTACTTCGTCCCCAGCTGCGCAAGGAAGCCGTTGAGGCCCACGACCCAGGTGCTGCCATCCTGAGCAATCGCAAGCTCGCGCAGGCTGGTCGAGTTGGTCGGCGGGTTCGCGACCGCAGTGAACGCCGCGTAGGGCGGATCGCTGGTGAACAACCAGCCGTTGTTACCCATCGCGTACACGGTCCCCGTCGCTGTCGTGCCCTGCACGGCATACAGAGTCGAGGTCGTCGCGCTCTGCGTCATGCGGCTCCAGGTGCCGGTGTAGTGGGCGGCAAAGCCGTTGCTGCCGACCAGGAACAGGTTGTTGCTGCCCGTGCCCCACAGGTGACGAAACTCGGTCGTCGAGGTCGCGCCGATGCTGGTCAGGCTGACGTAGCTGGCGGAGGTGCCGCTGTGCTTGATCAGCGTTTGCTCAAAGCCAGAAGCCCATATTTCCGTCGAAGAGATGGCGAAGACCCGCCAGAGCTGGCCATTTACGCTGTTTGACATCTTCGCCAACGAGGTGCCGTTCCAGCGCCAGAACTCGCCTGGGCCACCCAGCGTGGAGTTGTCTCCCACGATGTAGATTTCACCCGCCGACAGACCGTGGATGCCATTGAAGTCATTCGCAGCGCTGTTCGGCACGGAAGTCCACGTCGCGCCGTCGTAGTGCAGGGCAATGCCGCCCGAGATGGTTTGCCGGCCACCGCCGACGACCCAGACATCCTTGGGCCCACTGGCCCAGACGTCGTACAGATCGTGCGAGGCGAGCACGCTGCTGCTCACCGTGCGCCAGGCCTGGCCATCCCAGTGCACGACGGTGCCGACCGAGCCGACGGCCCAGATGTCGTTGGGCGCGATGGCGAAGACGCCGAAGAGCGACTTGTTGACGGGCGAAAAGGCATAGGGGCAGAGCGTGTTCTTGGCGCAGCTTGGCGGCGTCGGTGGGTTGTCGCACTTGCGCGGGGTCAGCGTCACGAAGTCGGCGACGATCTCTTTGCCGCGCTCGGTGGGCAGCGACAGCGAGGTCTGCGCCGTGCCCTGGATGCAGGTATCGGCGTCAATCGCCGTCAGCTCGATGCTGAGGCTGCCTGACAAGCTCGCCGGCACCGACAGCCCAAAGCGCGTCGTTCCGGCCGCAAGCTCGCTGGTGTCGATGCTGGTCGGCGGCAGCCCATCCAGCGTCGTCTTCAGCGTGATCTTCTGCGTCGCTGTCGGCACCATGCCGAGGTTCACCAAGATCCCCGTCTCGCTCGGCCCGCCACAGCCCGCAAGCCCCAGCCCCGCTGCCCCAATCACGCTCAAAAACCGTCGCTGATGAATGTGCATCGAAGTTCTCCTATGAAGTAAGCGAAGAGACGATCTCCCAAGCCCTGGCCCTACTGTGTCCCTAGCTGCGCGATAAGGCCGTTGAACCCCACAATCCAGGCGCTGCCATCCTGGGCAATCGCTAGCTCGCGCAGGTTCGTCGAGTTGGTCGGCGGGTTTTCGACCGGGGTGAATGCGGTGTAGGGCTGGTCGCTGGTGAACAGCCAGCCGCTATTGCCGAGCGCATAGACCGTACCCGTCGCGGTCGTGCCCTGTACGGCAAACAGCGTGGCGGTCGTCGCGGTCTGCGTCATGCGCGCCCAGGTACTGCCGTTGTAGCGCGCGGCGAAGCCTTTGCTACCGACCAGGAACAGGTTGTTGCTGCCGGTGCCCCACATGTGGCGAAACTCCGTTGTCGAGGTCGAGCCGATGCCGGTCAGGTTGACGTAGTTGGCTGATGTTCCGCTGTGCTTGATCAGCGTGTTCTGGAAACCCATGGCCCAGATCTCCGTCGAGGAGACGGCAAAGACGCGCCGTAGCTCACCGCTTACCGAGTTCAACATGCGCGACCACTGTGTGCCGTTCCAGCGCCAGAACTCTCCCGAGCCGCCAATCATGGGATCGTTGCTTCCGACGGCGTAGATCTCGTTGGCGGATAGGCCGTGGATGCCGTTGAGATCCCAGGTTGTGCCGTTGGGAACGGAGGACCAAGTTGTTCCGTCGTAGTGCAGGGTCAGCGCGCCAGTGCCGGTGGGGCTGGTGCTGACCACCCACACGTCTTTGGGACCGCTGGCCCAGACATCATTTAGATTGCGGCCACCGGCGGCGTAGACGGGGACCCCGCGCCACGCCTGGCCGTCCCAGTGCAGCACGGTGCCGACCGAGCCGACGGCCCAGATATCGGTCGGGCTGATGGCATACACGCCATACAGCGACTGGTTGGTTGGCGAAAAAGCGTAGGTGCAGAGCGTGTTTTTGGCGCAGATCGGCGGCTTGGGCGGGTTGTCGCACCTGCGCGGGGTGAGCGTCACGAAGTCGGCGACGATCTCTTTGCCGCGCTCGGTGGGCAGCGATAGCGAGGTCTGTGCCGTGCCTTGGATGCAAGTGTCGGCGTCGATCGCCGTTAGCTCGATGTTCAAGCTGCCCGATAGGCTGGCGGGCAGCGAGATGCCGAAGCGCGTCGTGCCAGCGGACAGCTCGTCGGTGTCGCTGGTCTTGGTCGGCTGGCCATCCAAGGTCCCGCGCACGGTGATCTTTTGCGTCGCTGCCGGCACCATGCCCAGGTTGACGAGGATTCCGACTTCGCCGGGGCCGCCGCAGCTAGTCCCGCTGATACAGGCGCAGAGCAGGGTCGCTAGGCTTAGGGCGCGGCTCGTCGCGGTGGGCATCGGAAGACTCGCTTTCCGTAGGCGTTAAAACGTCCACTTGATCGTCGTCACTCCATCCGGCAGCCCGTTTCCCGCCGGAGCGCTGGTCGCAGCGACGGTTACCCCAGCAGCGACTCCGCCCGCCACACCGACGCCGATCAGCGTCCAGAACCACCACTTCTTGTAGACCGGTGTCGACTCCGCGACGGGTGCGGGCGTCGTGGCCTGCGGTTCTTTGGGGGTGGGGTCGGTGGCGACTTCGGGGCTGCTCGGGGTCTGGCCGCGGATCTGGGCCAGGTATTCTTCGGCTTTGCGACGGGGGGCGGGGTCTTCGGTGGGCGCGGCGAGGAAGCGGGTGTAATACGGCACGGCCTCGCGCGTCTTGCCCTGCTTGTGCAGGATGCGGGCGATGCTGAATAGCAGCAGCGGATCGGCGCGGACTTCGTGGGCCAGCTTGTACAGGCGCAGCGACTCGTCGAGATCGCCGGCGGCAGAGGCGGCCTTGGCCCGCTCGTAAAGACTAAGGCAGGCGGGGTCGGCCGAGCAGTCAGGGACCACGGTGTCGGCCTGCGCGACGGCGGGGCTAGCTAGGCACAGGCAGGCGAGCAGGATGGAGGGGCCAGCCAGGCGGCGGCGCTCAGTCCTCATAGCCGATCCTCTTGGGCTTGTCTGATGGGTTTGTGGGCTTGCTCGTCGGCGACGGCGCGGCCTTGCTGGGGGCGGGCTTGCTCGGGGTCGGCTTGCTGGGCATGGGCTTGCTCGGGGTCGGCTTGCTGCGAGGCGTCGCTGCGACACCCGGGCTGGGCTCGGGCGATGGCGAGCGGGGCGGCTCGACGGGAGCGGTGGGGGGCACAGGGAGCGCGACGAGCGGCGGCGGGCTGGGCTTGGTCGCCGTGCTAATG
>DAORCZ010000067.1:0-16306 GCA_035345735.1 Pseudomonadota bacterium
CAGCCGGCAGCACCGCTGCTGCCCGACTGGCGACGGGTCCGGCGAACAGCAGCGAGCCGGCGATGGCAAACAGCCAGGGACGCATCTTTTGGTTTTATCACGCACGCCGATCTGCGAGCGGGCTCGCCCTAGCCGCCGGCGAAAAGAGGCCGCGCTGGAATCCTGCGCGGAGCTCGGCAGCGTTGGCGGATAATGGTCCTATGGGCAAGCCTGAGCTCCCGTCCGCCGCGAGCCGCGATGGCTCGGCCGACGATCTGGGTGAGGGCCGGGCCGCGATGGACGAGCGGCGGTCCGCTACCCCGGTCCTGCCGCAGGCGCCGCCCTCTGCCAACGGACGCGACGCGGACGAAGACGAAGACGAAGACGACTCGCTGGGCACGATCGATGTCCCCAGCGCCCGCTCGCAGTCGGTGGATGGCATCTTTGTGCCATCCACGTCAGCCTCCGACGGCATCCCCAGCAATCCAGCGCCCGCCCTGGCGGCCAAAAGTGGCTCACTGCGCGGCCTCTCGGGCAACCCGGCGGGCAAGCCCGGCGAGCCCGGCGCCGTCGGCGAGTTCCCGGTCAGCGACTGGGATCGCTACGAGTTTCTGAGCCTGCTCGGCCAGGGTGGCATGGGCGCGGTGTACAAGGCCCGCGACCGGCGTCTGCGTCGTGTCGTCGCGCTGAAGTTCATCCGCGGCGGCGACGATCGCTTGACGCAGCGCTTCATGCAGGAAGCGCGAGCGCAGTCGCGCATCGATCACTCCGGAATCTGCAAAGTGCTAGAGGTCGGCGATGTCGAAGGCAAGTTCTACATCGCCATGCAGTTCGTCGATGGCCCGTCGCTGCAACAGGCCAAAGCCGAGCTCACGCTGAACGAAAAAGTCCTCATCATCAAAGAAGCCGCCGAGGCCCTGCACGCCGCGCACGAGCTGGGCATCGTGCACCGTGACATCAAGCCCGCCAACATCATGATCGAGCGGCACAGCGACGGGGTCTACCACCCGGTGATCATGGACTTCGGCCTGGCGCGCGACACCAACGATGGGCAGGGCATGACCGAGTCGGGCACGGTGATGGGCACCGCCGCCTTCATGTCGCCCGAGCAGGCGCGCGGCAACGCCAAGTCACTGGACCGACGCAGCGATGTCTACAGCCTGGGCGCCACGCTGTTTGACCTGATCGCCGGGCGACCGCCGTTTATCGCTGACAGCATGGCCGACACGCTGCTCAAGGTCATGCTGGAGGAGCCGCCGGCGCTGCGTCAGCTCGTCCCCTCGGTACCCGACACCCTGGATGTCATCGTCGGCAAGTGCCTAAACAAAGAGCTGAGCCAGCGCTACACCTCGGCCGCCGCCTTGGCCGAAGATCTGTCGCGCTTCCTGGGCAACCGCCGCATCTTGGGCAAGCGCTTGAGCCTGTATCGCCGGCTGCGCTGGCGAGCCCAGAACAACAAGCCGGCAGCGATCGGCGTGCTGGGTCTGTTCCTGGCGCTGTGCACCCTGCTCATCTACGGCGTGCGCACGCGCATCCAGACCCTGGCCCGCGAGCGACAAGCGCGTCAGCAAGCCGAGCTGGCACAGCGACTTGGCCAAGAGATCAAGGACATGGAGTGGATGCTGCGCAGCGCGCGCCAGCTGCCACTGCACGATCTGGCGCGCGAGGAGCGCATCATGCGGGCCCGCATGCGCGACCTGTCGACTGAGCTCTCTGGCTACGGCGAGCTGGGACGCAGCCTGGGCTACTACGCCCTCGGCCGCGGCCACATGGCCCTGCATGAATACGGCGAGGCACTAGAACAGCTCTATTCCGCCAAGGCCGCCGGCAATACCCGGCCCGAGGTGCAGTACGCGCTGGGCTTCGTGCTGGGCAAGCACTACGAGCAGGCGATGGCCGAGGCTCGCCTGGCCGGCGGTGGCGAGTGGGCGAAGAAACAGCTCAAAGACATCGAGCCGAAGTACCTGACGCCCGCCATCACCGCCCTTTCAAGCAGCCGTGGCGTCAAGCTGGATGCCGCCGCTTATCTAGAAGGCCTGATCGCCTACTTCAAGGGCGACTACGACCTGGCCATCCAGCGCGCCGCTGAGGCCATCAAAGCCGCCCCTTGGCTTTACGAAGCACACAAGCTGGTCGGCGATGTGCACCTGCAGCGCGGCTTGCGCGCCTGGGATCGCGCCGACATGACCGAAGCCGATCGCGAGCTCGGCCAAGCCATCACCGCCTTCGAGCAGGCCGCCCAGATCGGCCAGAGCGATGCCGAAGTCTACGAGTCGCTCGCCGAGGCCTGGGTGCAGCGCACGGCGGTGCTGCAGCAGAGCGGCAAGTCGGTGCAGAGTGCCTATGCGCAGGTCACCGCGATCGCGCACAAGCTGGAGCAGGCCGATCCACGGAGCATCGTCGCGCCGCTCAAGCAAGCCCTGGCCCTGCAGTGGCGCATCACGGCGCAAGATCCGCAGGACAGCCTGGGACAGCTGGCCGCCGAATGCCGAGAGAAGGCGCGCCGTGTGCTGTCGCGCGAAGCAGGACATCCCTATGCGGCTGGCGTGCTGTCGACCTGCACCAGCTTCGCCGCCCGCGCCGCAGACCTGCACGGCGAAGATGCCGGCCCGCTGCGGCGTCAAGCCGTCGATATCCTCCTGCCAGCCGTCCAGCAAAACCCCCGCTTTCTGGAAGGCACGCGCAACCTCGCGTTCCGCTTGCAAGAGCTGGCTCGCTATCAGCAGCGTCACGGCGATAAAGCGACGATGGCCACCTTTGGCCGCGCCATCGACATGGCGGGGAGCGCGCTCGCAATCGATCCCAGCGATGCTGCCGCCCTGACGGGGCGGGCCGAGCAGGTCAGCCTGGTGCTGGGCCTGTCCCCCTCGCTTGCCGAGAGCAAGCGCTGGCTCAAGCAGCTAGAGGAGGACACCAAGCGCTGCCACGAGCTGATCGGTGAGCTGTTCGTCTGCCAGACCAACCGCCTGTGGGGATATGCCACCGCGGCCGAGCGCGCTGTGCTGGCCGGCGAGGAGGCGCAGCCCCTGCTTGATCAAGCGAAGCTCAGCATCGAGCGCCTCCGCAAGCAGGACGTGCAGCAGCTGGAAGTGGAGCAGATGACGCTGCTGTTTCATCTTCTGCGGGCCCGCCTGAGGCTGCAGCGCGATGAAGATCCGGCGGCAGAGATCGCGCAAGGGGAGGAGGCAGCAGCGCGCTGTCGCAAGCTGGCCGAGCACGATCCGCTGTGTCTGAGCCAAGCCGCCAAGCTGGCCTGGGTAGCCGCTGAGCGCCATCGCGACAGCGACAAGCTCGTGCTGGCCGAGCTCCGACGCGCGCTGACTCTGGCCAGCCAGGCGGCGGAGAGCCCCGAGCGCACGGCCGAGACCTGGCAGGTCTTGGCCGAGACACAGCTCCGCCTGGCGCGCGCCGCCAAGCCGCGCAGCAAAGCGGCGGAGTCAGCAGCCAGCGCCGCCGAGCAGGCGCTCAAGGATCTGTTCGCGCTGAATCCGACATTCGGTCAGGGGCACCTGACGGCCGCCGAGCTGGCCCTGCTGCGCGCCGAACGGAGCTCGGGCAGTGGGCGAAAGGAGGCGGTGAAGCAGGCGACCGCCGCGCTGGCCCAGGCAGGCACCGGCGATTCCGCCTTGACGCGCCGACTGCAGGGCCTCAAAAACCGCCTCAGCGAACTCGGCGCGGCAGAGTAAGCCGCTACCCCGACTCGACCTCGGCGCGACCGCTGGCGAGCAGCACCAGGTTCTTCATGTACGCCGCTCGCGACGGCGTGATCGGGCCGGCCGCCAGCGCTCGCTCCAGCTGTGCGATCTGCTCCGCGCCCTGCGGCGAGGCCAAGAGACCGTCGATCTCTTTCCGCGAGAGGGCAAAGCGGTATCCATCAGTAATCTTGGTTGGCTTATATCGCGATTCCAATTTTAACTGCTGAAATTGCTCTAATGAAAGCAAGCCACTTGTGCTTTTGAAATTATAGACTAAGCTGGTTTTATTTTGATTAAAATATGGAAACAGATCCTCCTCGGCTCCGGGGTGGCCGGGGTTGTAGCGGATATAAGCGATATCCAGCAGGCCGGCGCACACGGCCATGCGCGCCGTCACCCGATCGTGAAACGAGGCGCCGATCGCGCGACAGCCCCACAGCCTCTGCTGACCGGCCTCCGCCAGCCGGTGGTAGCGCGGCAGAAAGTCCGCCGCCTCGACCCCGCCGGCCAGAAGGACATCGACTCGCTCTAGCCCGGGGATGGCGTCTAATAGTTCGTTAAATTGCAAATAGCCAAACAAAGGCTCTGAAAGATAAGAAACTCCGGCGACGACAATTTCGTCACGTGAAACGCCGTTTGATAATAAATCAGCAATGCCGGCCATCAAGGGCTCATACAGCCGCCAGTGCAGGTCGTTGCTCAGGAAGAAAAAGTTCACGCCGGCCGCAAACGCGACGGGCACCGTTTCGCGGGTGGTGATGCCCAGACACAGGGGACTCACGTGGAGACCACTGCGCCCCAGCGGAAGGCGATCGCGCAGGCTGGGCAGGACAGAGCGGGGCTCGTCACGGGTGGCGGGGTTCACTGGGCTCATGGCTGGCTCCGCTGCGCCGCGGCTCGACGCGAAAGCAGCGCCTGGGCCGATCGCTGGGCAAAGTACACGACGTCAGACTCCAGCTCGGGGCTGCCGAGCAGACGGTTGCAGTGCATGTGAAACAGGGCTCCCACGATGTCGATAAGCGGCGTGCGGCGCTCCGCCTCCAGCGACTGGAACTGGCTCGCGGTGACGCGCACCGCGTCCTCGTACGTGCCGTACCAGGCACGGACATCGCTGCGACCCCACAGGGCATCGCCGGCCGGGGAATCGCCTTCAAGCTGCGACAGCAGCGCCTGCAGGCGACCGGCCAGCCGACGGTACTCGGCATCCCGCTGCCGCTTTCGCCAGTCGGGGATCGTCGAGCCGGCCCGCAGCGCCGACAGGTAGCGCTCACGGGCCGGCAAGTCAAAGCCGAAGCCGCGGAACAGCAGGTGAAAGGTCACGATCGGCAGCAGGCGGCGCAGATCCAGCTCGGCATCGAGGCGACCGCGATAGCAGGCCGCAAGCAGGCGCAGGCTCAGACGGCTGTCTTCGGTAAATAGCTGCTCGGCGAGCGCGATCAGCGCCGGGCCGCCATAGCGGTCGACTTCGCGCACGTAGGTATCGACAACAAAACGCTCGAAGGCACGGGCCTGCGCTTCGGCCGCCAGGCGTGGGAAGAGCCAGCCCAGCAAGCGAGTCGCCGCCTCGGGATCGTCGCTGCTTGGACGCAGCCGCAGGCGCAGATGGGCCTCTGGATCGGCGTAGCGCACAAAGTGAAAGTCCGAGATCAGGGCCTGCTTTTCCAGCTCGGCGAAAAGCGGCGAAACGAATCGCCCCAGCAGATCGTCATCGATAAACAGCCGGGCCGCCCCGTCGCTGCCCAGGCCAGGTCCGTAGTACAGCTTGAGATACAGCCAAGACGAACCGGGAGGAAACACGTGCGCGCGCCGCAGCGCCTCAGTCTGTAGCGAGCCAGGCGGGGACGGCGGGACGGCAGTCGCAGTGGGCGGAGTACGGCCTCCCTGGTGGGGCAGCTCGATGTGGACCACGGCTTCGGCGACGCGGGGGCCGTCGCTGCCCTGCACAGGCGAGTCGTCGTCGAGGAATTCTTCGGTCACGCGGTCGAGGCCGTCTTGCACCAGGGTCTCTAGCTCGGACAGGGCGTGCGGCCCCTGCAGATCGACGGCGTTGTGCTCCATGTCGCCCAGGCGGACGACGCGCGGAACCTGATAACGCTCGCGCCAACCGGCGATCAGCCGCCGTAGCTCGGCCTCGTCGCGCTCGCGGCGGGGCTGTCGCAGGGCCTGCTGCAGGTTGGGCGGCAACAGCCAGGTCTGCGGCTGCAAGATGACGTCGCCGTAGGCGAGGCGCGCGGTGCGGACCGGCAGGCCCTGCGTCGGCAGATGCAGAGCAAAGCTGCGCGGGCGGGGATCCAGCGCCAGGAGGACGTGCACCACCGGCGAGTACGCCGCCAGCAACAGCGTCGACAGCTGATGCGCGATCACCGGCACGCCGGCCCGCTCCCACCACAGGACCGGGCCATCGGCGGCGAGAAAGACGCTGAGCTCGCGCGGGTGAATCTGGTGGCTGGGGGGCACGCTGGCCGCGCCGTGCAAGACGATCTGGAAGGGGTAGGTCAGCGGCCGCCGGCTGATGTCGCGCGCCCGCCCGCCGCCGCCGCAGGTGATCTCGGCCAGGATGGCGGGGGCCGCCGCCTCGGCCTGGGCCGCCCAGATCGTCTGTAGCTGGCGCAGCATGGGGTCGTGTGGCCTGCGCTGCAAAAGCCGCGTCAGGCCCTGGCCGACTTGGCTGGTGCAGGCGAGCAGCCACAGCCGGTCCCGTCCCCCCTGGCACAGCAGCCGCGCCCGCGCCTCGACCCAGCGCGGAACCTGGGGCAGGTCGCTCGGATCGCGACTCGCTGCGTCGGGACGGCGGGCTGGACTGGTCAGCTGGATCTCCTCCTGCCCGGTCAGCTCGGCCTGCCATAGCGCTGGCCGAAGGCTGCTCCACGGCGGCCCAACGTCCTCGCTGCGCGGCGGCAGCGTGTCTTCCAGACGGGCCGACTTGGCGACAGCGTAGGTCAGCTCCAAGAGCGGTACCCGCCGGGTCAGCGAGCCCGCCGCCAGGTGATCGGCGATCCGCTGACGATAGCCAGCCAGGCCGCTTGACCACAGCTGCGGCAGGGCCGCGATGGCCTCCGCCAGCGCGAGGAACCCCGCCGCCGACAGCCCGCCGTCCCGGATTTTATGCTGCAATTCAGCATTGAGCAGAGCATGCCCACGAACCGCCCCTTTTTCGCCGGCCAATCCTGAACCAGTTCCTGTTTTTAATTTAACTATCTCATTTTTAATTAGCCGCTGCAAAACATCAATCTTATCGGCATCCAGCCCACCTAATTGCGTACTCAATCTATATCGTTCAAATGACTCGTCCCGTCGATTGTCACCCTCTTCAGGTTGAGGGTGTTTTCCTTCCGGGTCATCGGAACCTCCGGGGGCTGGATTCTGATTCCGATCTTGAATAATTCCAAGATCACTGAGCTCCCCAAGATAGGCGGCGATGGCCGGCGGCTTGGCGGAGGGGTGGACCGCCTGCACCGCGCCCTCCAGGTCCTGCCAGCCCAGCTCGCGGGGTGCCGCGTCAAGCCAGGTCTGCAGCGGCTTTTGCCGTCGCAGACATAACAAGCGATAGCCAGGCTGGCCGGCATCTGCCCCGCTGCGCGCCTGCTCGACGAAGGCACACAGCACACCGCCGCGAACCACCAGGGACTCATTTAACCGATATGGCGTCGCGGCGCGAACCGACGGCTGTGCTGCCAAGGCCTCACTGGAGGGGAATAGATCTGCCTGCCATTGTGAATTTTCACACAAATAAACGCGGTTATTATCCGCTAATTTTACAACCCCGACACCCGAAAAAAACATCAACGGCGCGGCCCGGGTGATCACTCGATGATGATATCTCGACAACGCCTGGCCTATCTCTTGATCATCCCTGCGATTAATGACTTTATCGTAAAGTGACTCTGATTTGATTTTTAGCGACAATAACAGTGCTGACTGTTGCGGAATCGCCACCGCCTCGGCTGGGCCGGCAGCGGGGAGACTTCGATCGGATAGGGGGCGGTATGAGCCCGTCGCCACCCGCAGCCAGGCCAAGGGATAAACGTTGGGTTGTCCCAAGGTGGGTGGCGCTCCAGAAAGCACGGGCGAAGGGGGCCGCAAGGCGAGGGGCGAAGCCGGCGTCGCTATAAGGTCTTGAGGGAGGTGTTCGCCGTGTAGGTCGTGTTTGTGTAGACGCTGTTCGTATAGGACGGATCATCCTTGCTGAGCTTCGGCGTCAACGAGGTGGCCATGTACCAGGTGCCATCGCCCGCCTTCAGGTTGGTGCGGACCTTGAGATCGGTGTCGCCTTCGTCTTCGGTTTCCAGCTCGGGGTTCTGCACATTCGGGTTTTCAGTGTTCGACATGGTAGCTCCTTCTAATCAAAAGAAATACCAAGGCACCTACCAGCATACGGGGCGATTCTTCGACGAGACAAGCCTGTCGAAGCGGCTTTTTGGGCAGTCGAAATTTGGCAGCGACTGCCGCGATTTACTGGGGCGCGAGGGGAGATTTTTTCCCATCGTCTCGGCGGTCCTTGGGATCGCGGGCCGGCGAATCGGGATCGAGCTTGCGGCCCAGACTGCGCAGCAATAGGGCCGCCGGAGAGATCTGCTCGACGGCAACATCGACGCTGCCGGGCAGGCCGTGCTGAAAGCGGATCAGCGACGGGCCACCGGGGAGTAGATCCAGCTCGACGCGGATCGAGCCATCGCGCGGCTCGCTGGCAACACTGGCTACGCGCGCCGCCACCGTGCCGTACTGCAGCCAGGGAAAGCCGGTCAGGCGAAGCTCGGCAGCCTGCCCGCTGTGGATGCGGCCGAGCGCGCTTGCGGGCTCGAACTCGGCCACCAGGATCAGGTCGCCGCTCGGCAGGATGGTGGCCAGCTTGGCCCCCTGCTCGACGTAGCTGCCGAGCTGCAGCGGCTGCAGCTCGCCGATGGTGCCGTCGCCGGCAGCGCGGATGGTGTGCTGGCGGATCTGCTCTTCTAGCTCGGCCACGCTGGCGGTCAGGGTGAGCTGTTCGCCCTGCAGCGCGGCCAGGCTGCGCCGCAGCGTTTCGATCTTCACCTCGCCGCTGCGCTGACGATTCTTGCGCTCGTTCTGTGAGCGCCGCACATCCAGGCTGAGCGCCGCCGATGAGGCCTGTCGCATCTCAGCGGTGGCGCGGGCTCGCTCGACCTCGATCGACGGCGCGGCGTCCTTGAGCGTGCTGTATCGGCTGGCTTCGCTCTCGGCGAGCTGGGCCGAGATGCGGGCTTCGCGACTGCGCGCCATGGCTTGTCGGGCTGCGACATCGGCCACCGCCACCTCGGCCAAAAGAGCACTGCGCGTGGCGCGTAGCTCGCTCTGCGCCACTTCGATCTGCGGCGCAATGGCGGCCAGGCGAGCCTGCGCGCTGGCCAAGCGCCGCTCGTCCAGGCTGGCATCGAGGCGCAGCAGGATGTCGTCGCGCTTGACCGCCTGTCCCATCCTGACGGCGATGCTCACCACCGTCCCGGCCAACGTCGCGTGTACCGGTACCGCCGCGCCCCGCACCTCCAGCCGTGTGCGCTGGCTGGTCTCGTGCAGCGTGACGCGCGCCCCAAACAGCCACAGCGTCCAAGCCACCGCGGCAATGCTCAGCGCCAGCAGCCCCAGCGAGACGGCACGACCGCTGTCTTTTCTGAGTGCGCGCAGAGTGTTGGGGAACGGCTGAGCCATGGACGATTGCACCTTAGGGATGCGCGATGACAAAGAGGGTTGGGGCGCGCCGAAAGACGCAGCGCAGGGTCAGGGAGAGCGTCTCGGGGTCGAGGGCGGCGAAGCTCTCATCGAGGAACAGCACATGCGCCCGCTGTAATAGGGTGCGCGCGATGTACACGCGACTGCGCTCGCCATGCGACAGTTGCCAGCCCGTCTCGCCGACGTAGGTATACAGGCCCGCCGGCATGCGCGCGAGCAGCGGCCCTAGGCCGAGCTCGACACAGACCTGTTCGGCGTCTTTGAGATCGCTGGGCGATGGCGGCCACGCCCGACCCATCAGCAGATTGAAGGCCAGGGACTGATTGAAGAGGTGGTTTTCATGAAACTGCGGTGCAGTAGCCACCAGCTGTCGCCAGCGACGCCCGCCCAGTGCCGAAAGATCCAGGCCGCCAAGCAAGATCTGCCCGCTCTCAATCGGCAGGAGGCCGGTCAGCGCAGAAGCCAGCGTGCTCTTGCCGCTGCCCGAAGGTCCTTGCAAAAGCAGGCGCTGGCCGGCGCGGATCTTCAGGCTGAGATCGCGCAGCGCTGGTGGCCCTGCGGAGCGGCTGTAGCGCACCGTCAGGCGCTTGGCCTCTAGCACGACATCCCCAGGGGCGAACGTCGGCGAGGCGACGGTAAGTGGCTGGGACTCTGGGGCAGCGGCGCTCTTGAGCAGGTGCTGGCAGCGACGCAGCGCAATGACGACTGCGGCGAGCTGCGACAGTCCCCCCGCTAGGCGCGATAGTGCGCGATAGCCCAGCGTGATCCCCCCGAACGCCGCCGCCAAGCGGCCGGTCGCCAGATCGCCGTGCAGCCACTCGGGGATCAGCGCGGCAAAGCCAGCGACCAAAAACGCACTCGGCAAGAGCCCAAACAGCATCGCCGACCAGGCGTCTAGAGAGCGTCCGTGCCCGTGATATTCGACCAGCGCATCGTCTTCTCCGCGATGGCGCAGGCTGCGCGGCTCCTGCACCAGGCGTGTGCGATGGCCCAGCATCTTTTCCAGGAGATCGCCGACGATGCGAAAGCGCGACTCGGTCCAGCGCAGCCGGGCGCGATACATGCCATATGCAAACAGCACGGTCAGAGAAATCCCACCGAGCAAGGTCAGCGCCGTCCCCAGCGAGGTGAGCAGCAGGATCGGCATCGCGCCCAAAAGATCGATGAAGGCCGCCGCCGCCGCCACGCCGCCGCTGCGCAGACCCAGCTCAACGGCCTCAGACTCGATGATCTGACATACAAAGTCGCCGTAGCCACTCTGCCGCGCGGCATCGAGCGGCAGCTTGACGGCCCCGAGGAGCAGTCGGCGGCGCAGCACGATACCCACCGCGATGGCGATGCGACCCAGAAGCCAGCTCTCGACCAATAGGAGCGGAGGCACGCAGGTCATGAGCAGCGCCCCCGCCCACAGCCAGGCACGGTCCAGGCGCCCCTGCAGGGCAGCATCTCCGACCAGGAGATACAGGATCAGACCCAACAGGTACTGTGCCGCGTGGGCCGCGCCGTAGTAGGCGACAAGCGGGGGTAGCTCTGCCTCGCGAGCCAGCTCGCCAAGGGGGCGCGAGGAGGCGAGCCGCAGCAAGAAGGCTCCACCCAGCACATGATCCGAGAGTCGCCGCTGCACCACCGCGCGGGTCAGGGTTTCCCGACGAGCCGGGGACGTGATGCCGGCCTTCGACAGCAAGCGCTCGACCACCGGCTGCAGCGAGGCCAGCACCGGCGCGGCGAGCGCATCAGCCACCACCTGCCGGGCAATCCGTCGCAAGCTGCCATCGGGAGCGACGGCCCAGACCGCCTGTGGACCTGCCTTGGTCACCAGCAGCAAACCTTCACTGGGCTGAGAGAGCGCGATCACGAACGGTGCGCCGCGCTGCAAAAAGTCGTCGACCTGCTGCAGGCGCAGCACCACGGGCTCGGACTCCAGGCCATAGCTGGCGGCGATGGCATCCAGGTAGTCGCTGAGGCTGCCCGGGGTCCCCGCCGCGATGCTGACCGAGAGTCCCGCCGGAGGCGGGGGCAGCGACGGTGGCGACGGAATCGAGAAGCCCGCAGCCCGCGCCAACGTGGCCAGGGCCGTGCCCGCCCGACGCAGCGGCCACAGGCAAGAAGCGAGCTCGCTCATGCCTCCTCCCCGTTGCCATCGCGGTCGCGGGCCGAGACGAGCTGGCCATCGACCATGGCGATGCGCTGCCACTCTTTGGAAGCCCACATGTCGTGCCGGACTGCCTTTTCTGCCCGCAGCAGCGCGGCATAACGTGAGCCGGGCTGACTGCTCAGCGTGGTCGGCTCGCCGGACTCGACCAAGCGCCCCCCGTCGATCACCAAGACCTGCGAAAACGACAGCGTGGTCGCGATGTCATGCGACACATAGATCAGCGTCGTACCCGCCCAGTGCTTGCGCGCCCGGTCCAAGAGCTCTTGGCGCTGCGTACGATCAAGACCGCGGAACGGTTCATCGAGCAGCACAAGCTGTGGCGCGGTCTGCATCAGGGTCCGTGCGAGCCGTACGCGCTGGCCTTCGCCTCCGGAGACCAAGCGTCCGCCTTCGCCTAGGGCCGTCGCTAGCCCAGAAGGCAGACGCGCCATCACCCGCGTCAGATCGGCGGCCTCGATGGCTCGACCCAAGGCATCGACGCGATCACTGGCCTGGGCATAGTGCAGGTTGCCAAATAGCGAGCGATTCCACAGCCGCACATCCGGATCGACCCAGGCCACACTCGATCGCAGCTGCACCAGGGCATCGTTCTGCACCGCCACGCCGTTGAGCAGCACCTGCCCAGTACTCAACGGATGGAAGCCCAGCAGAAGACCCACCAGCGTCGACTTGCCAGCCCCAGAGGAGCCAACCACCGCAACGTGTGTGCCGGCTGCGATCTGGGTGCTAATGCCCTGCAAGACGGGGTGCCCGCCCAGGGTCACGCTGACCTCTTGCAGGCCGATGCTGACGGTTTTTTGTTCGCGCACGGTCAGCACCGAGGCCAGCTCTTCTTCCGTCGCGGTGCGCGCGCCCAGCGGCTCTAGGAGCCGCGTCGTGACGTTGCGCAGATCGGGATACTGCTGCAGCGTCTGCCCCAGCTCGCTGGCATTCCCGGGCAGCGCCATCGCCCAGTAGTAGAGCAGCAGCAGACCAGCCGCATCGCCGTTGTGCCCCAGGTAGCGCACGACCAGCCAGCCAACGAGCAGATAGCCCAAGCCCAGCTGCAGGCCCTGCGCTGCCAAGTGCGCGCGCAGCCCGCTCAAACGCACGCGGGCCCAGTTGCTGAGCACTTCTTCTTGATCGCGGGAAAGCGCGCGCTCGGCACCGTGTGTTCGCGTCGGTGCAAGGCCAATCAGCGCATCCAGGTACGAGCGCATTAGTGTTCCGGCAAAGGTCCGCAGTCGCATATCCAGGCCCAAGAGCAGTGGCTGCAGCGCGATGGGCAGGGCCAGCATGCTCAAGAGCAGCGCACCGATCAGCCAGCGGTCGCCGGGCGACACCCACATCAGCGCGGTCGCGGTGAGTGCGGTCGTGGCCGTGGTGCGGAAGAGATCGACCAAGAGCTGCGGCAGCTGACGGATGCGCGACAGGCTATGAGCGCGCTCGGTCATGTCGGCGATCGGCCGACTGTGAAAGTAGTGATCGTTGAGGCGCGGCAGCTTGCTGAAGAACGCGGCGCGCAGCTTGATCTCAAGCAAGCGACCTAGCCGGACCACGTTCCACTGGCCAAGGACGTTCAGCCCAAACAGCCCGAGCAGAAACAGCAGAAACAGCAGCGGTGCGCCGAGTCGCTGCACCGACGAATGCAAGAATCCCAGGATGTGCAGCGCGCTGCGCATCAGCACATCCAACTGAACCTGCAGCGTCGCCAACAGCAGGGCCACCACACTCAGGACGAGACCGAGGACAAAGCTACCGGCCGGCAGAAGCTCGAACAGCGCGGCCAGAGGACGCGGTGGGCGCTCGCTCAAGGCCATTCGCAGATCAGCCGGCAGGGCAGCCAAGCGCTGAGCCAGGGCCGCCGGATCTTCCTGCCTCGGCCGACGAATCGCGACCAGCACCGCGCCGCGCATGAGGAGCTGGTCGCTCGTGGGGGACTCCGGTTCCGGCTCGCCCGGGGCTCCAGGTGTCGCGGGACGCACCGTCCAGTAGGAATCAGGAATCTCGGGGGCTTCGCTCTGAAAGGCCAGCGCCGAGATCAGCGCCGTCGCTTCGGCCCCGCGACGCGTGGCTCGTGCCGAGACAAAGTCCGCAACCATGCGCACCGCGGCATCCAGCTGGGCCAGTCGCGCCCAGCCGCGCTCACTGCGAGCCTGCTGCACGAGGCGCTCGGTCTCGGCGGTCGGCACGCCAAGCCGCTGCATGCGCAGGCTCAGCGGGCGCAGGAATCCCTTGCCGGCCAGCCACTTGCGGAGGTCGCTCTTGGGCATCAGCTGCGTGTGGACGTACAGCTCCTGCTGAAAACGCGAAGCTCGCTGGAAGCGGCGCCCGGTCGCTGGGTCCATGACTTGCAGCAGGCCACCGTCGAGGCGCCAGCAGACGACAAAGTGGGGCACGCCGCTGGGGTGCCGGGTGACGACAATGGCTGGCAGGTTCTGCGCAAAGTCGAGCGCCAGGTGATCGCGCGGCAGAAGAATCTGCTTGGCCTGCAGTCCCAGCTGCACCGCCAAATCTTCCAGCGTGTTGATCGATGTTCCGTCGACGTCGGTCTGGCAGGCTTCGCGCAGACGTCCATAGCTGACCTGCACGCCCAGCCCATTTAGCAAGGCGGCCAGTGCGGCGGGCCCACAGTCCATGCTGGATGTCTGAATGACTTCCGGGACTAGATAGGTCCGGTCACGCTGCGTCCGCAGCTGTTCGCGCCATCTGTGAACGAAAGCGTTCAGCATGCCCCTTGCAAACCAGCGTGTCCCCCAAAGCGCCGCGGCAGCCCTCCCCGGGATCGCGGGTCCGGGTGCCGTCCACGCGGCCAAGCCCCGATCCATCGTCGATGCTCGGACGGGCGGAAACAGACCAAGCCGGGAGCGATTTTATCATCAGCCACTCTGCTCCCGATATGCCGCGTTGCGCAGTCGGCCGCTGCGCAGTCTGCGATGCACGCGCGCGGCGTAGGAGCGCCGCCTGGCCTCTCCGCCTCGCCCCCCCGCTGTCAGCCCGGCCCGCTACAATGGTTCAGTGGCGATGCTGCCTGGGGGGCCGGTCTAATGGGGGCGATCGATCTGCTGTTCGATATCAAGGGGGACTCTGAGCGCTTGCATCAGCTGGTCTTGGGGGCGCTGCTGTCGCGCACGCCGCTGATCGACCGCTTGGTGCCGCGCCTGCCAACGCGCTCGGCCGTGGGTCTGGGAGAGCCCGTCGCATCGCGCGACCGCCCCGCTGCCGCGATGGAGCCGCGAGCGCGTACGCTGGTCTTCGATCCGCAGGGCAAGGCCTTCGATCTCGCGATCCTGCCCGGCGATGCCAGTCATGGCGCCGGCGCACCAGAGGAAGGAGGCCGCGTCCTCGTCGAGGTCAAGATCGACTCGCCCCTCTCGGAAGACCACGTCGCCGGGCAGCTAAGTCGCATCGGCGAGCGCGATCACGTGCTGTATCTGCTCCTTGGCTACAGCGCCATCACCAGCGACCGCCCCGCCCTGCGCGAGCGCATCGAGCGCATCGGCCGCCACAGTGGCCGCCCCGAGCTGACCGATCGCGTCAGCGTGCGCGATGCCCGCGATCTGATCCCGCTGCTCTCGGATCCGGCGCTCTTGCCGCCCGACCCCAGCTTGGGTCTCAGCCGGACGCGCGATACCCGCGATCTGGCGGTGTCGTATCGCGATGCGCTGTTGTCGCTGGTGGCGCGCCTGCACGGCTTCAGCGGCCGATTGATCAGCGACTGGGGCGACGGCGACTTCTACGGCTTTTATGAGGCGTGTCGCAGCGCCCGCATCGCGCCGTTCCCGGCTGCCCACATCGGCCGCATCGCCACCGCGGATGGCACGGTCCTTGGCTGCCGTGGCGCCCCGCTGCCGGTCCTTTCGGGGCAGGCGCTGCTCGATCTGGCGTTTGAAGGTCCGCGCCTCAGCCTGCGCTTGACGCCGCAGCCTGGGGCTCGCGATTCCCGTCGAGCGCTGCGCGATGCCGCCGCCGCCGCGGTACTGGCTGTGGGCTTCCCGGCCACCATCCCGCCGATGCAGTGGAGCGAGTCGGCGCCCCGCCTGACTGCGGTGATGACCCTGGCCAGCACCGACGATCTTCTGACCGGCACGCTATCGGCGAGCGATCTCGTCGCCGGCGGCCGGATCGCCGAAGGGCTCGCGGCGGCCGAGGCCATGCTGCGTAAGGTCGCGGCCCAGCTCAGCCCCTGATATCAAGCTTGGCCCGCGATCGGATCCGGCGGGAAATATGAAGGAGTCTGCGCATGCGTAGTTCACTTGGTTTGCTCTTATTTTCTGCGTTCTCTGTCACCGCCCTCGGCTGCACCAGCGACCTGTGGAGTCGCTATGTCCGCGACACCGAAGACAGCTGCCTGCGCGTTGGCTGTCCGGGCGGCGGAAGCTGCAACGCCAGCACCGGACTGTGCGAGGGCGCGACCGACATGGGCCCAGGCGACATACCCACTCCCAGCCAGGACTACTTCTTCGGCGCGCCGGTCCCCATCAACCCCACCTCGCTGTACGAGGGCGAGTCCTACTACCAGATGGCCGCCATGCTGCCCGAGTCGCGCAGTAGCACGCCCGAGATCTGGCTCAGCGGCCCCACCCAGATGCTGACCCGCCTGTTCCAGACGGGGGGCAGCCTGGCCTACGGCGCAAGCCCGCTTAAGCTTGAGGAGCAGCCGTGCTTCCTCACCTCGATCGAAGGAAACGCGAGGGGCCAGCGCGATCTCCTAGCCGGCCAGCTGGCCCAGAAATTTTCGCGCGTCATTGGCACCCAGCCCTCAACCTTCAGCACCACCATCTCGGGCTTCAAGCTGATCTCGGTTGGGGAC
>DAORCZ010000068.1:0-16297 GCA_035345735.1 Pseudomonadota bacterium
TGATAAGCGCTCGCCGTCAGCGGGCTCTTTAGGAAGAAGGTATCGACATCGACACCGCCCGTGGCATCGCTGGGGAGCTTGACGCTGTGGCGCTTGAGCGTCGCGGGATCGCTGGACCAGATCGGCAGGCGATACCAGGGACTCCAGCCGGTCTCCAGCTTGGCGCGGACGTGTAGCTGAATCCAGGTGCCGGACGGCGTGGTGGCATGCCACGACGGAATCAGATGATCCATCGTCCCGGGGACACGAACCTCCGGTGAGTACAGGGTGCTGTAGTAAAACGGCGCGCCGCTGTAGTAGCGGACGTCGGCGGGCAGGCCCGCGGCATTTGGCTCCTGTCCGCTGCAAAGTCCGCTTTGACTATCAAACCCTGCGGCTCCGCCGTCGATGTCATCGCTTGGGCACTCCAGCGGCGTTGGCGAGGGCGACATCTTGACTTCGACGGTGCCGCTGTCACTCGTGCGCACGCTGATGCCGCGGCGTCGCCAGCCGACAAAGTCGCTGCTTGTCTTCTGCAGCCAGGTGGCATTCCACTGCAGGTTGGGATCGGTCGGCGCGGTGCCGCTTGTCACTTCGCTGACCACCGGACTCTGCGGTACGGGCTGCGCACTCTGCGGGATCGGCTCGGGCTGCGAGCAGGAAAGCGGCAGCAGACCCAGTAAGAGCCAGCGGCGCAGGCTGGTGGCGAGGGCGGACGCAAAAGAGGGACGGATGGGAATCGACATGGGGGTCTCCTTGCAGGCGATTGCGCGGCAGCTTACTGCGCGTCGCCGGACACTGTCGCCGACAAGTGAACGTCCCCAGATCCCCAGCGTCGGAGACGGTGACCGCAAACAGGCCACGATGAAGAATGAAAACGACTGATTGGATGAATAAGTCTGAATAGTTTGATTCATAATTTATGTGGCAATCCCCCGTTTGGGGGACCGCGGCTGAGCCCAGCCGGCCTCTCTCCCCCCCAACAAAACCTACCAGCGCGCCCGGTGCTCTTCGGCCCAGCCGCAGAGGTTGGTAATGCGCAGAGGGTGGCCGTCGTCGTCGTGAACGGTGCCGCTGAAGCGGCCGAAGAGCTGATGGATCTCGGTGCTGGCGATTCCTAAGTTCAGGTTGCCGGCACGCTCGTAAAACGGAGTGAAGCGCAGATCGATGCGGTCGGAGTCGCGGCTGCGGATCTGCCAGGGTGCGCTGAAGTCCTTGCGGTCGTACAGAAAGTCGAGATCGGTGAGCTTGTGCAGGCGACCGCCAATGCACAGCGCGTTTTCGTTCATGCCGGTGCCGTCAGTCCACTTGCCGCCAAGCTGCAATCCGACAATCTGCCCGTCCTGCTTCCCAGAGGCAGAGGCCCAGTTCCACACCGTCTCGTACGGCCAGATGCCGCGTCCGAAGTCGAGGCAGCCGTAGGCGCCGTTTTTTTCATCGAAGCGATGGATGCGACCGTCGACGATGACGCGGCCCTGGGCCGGGCGGGTATTGTGCTTGGAGGTGTACTGAAACCGCGTGTCGCTCCACGGAATGACGACGCCCAGCGTTTCGTGCCCGGGGGGCATGGCGACGAACAGGTTGGCATCGACGGCGATGCCGGTGAGGGTCCGGAAGTGGGCGCGCAGGCGGGTGCCATCGCGCTGTTCTTCGATGTGCACCGACAGACCCAGGCCGCGGTAGTGGATGTCGGCGCCGGCCACCGTCTGGGGCTGCGCAAAGCCGGGGGCGAGCGGCAGATAGACCAGGCGTTCGAGCAGGCGGCCGGTCTCGAAGTGCAGAAACTGCGCGACCACAAGCCCCAGGTAGTCCAGGTTGGCGTAGGTGATCGAGAAGACATAGGAGTCGGTGGTCACCGCCCAGTAGTCCCAGCGCTTCTTACGTCCCCAAGCACCCGATAGGTTGCAGAGATGCAGCGGTCGCCGGCTGAAGCCGACCGCCGCGCGATTCAAGCGCCCGGTGGGTGTGCAGAGGTCTACAGGTGTAGTCAGCTCGGGCTCGCGGGAGCGTCCATGTGCGGGGGCCGGACTTCCTGGCGGTGTCAGCATCCGCTGACGGTATGTCGGGCGGGGGGATCGCAACAAGCCCAACCTGGAACTCGCAGGAACAGACCCGCGTCCTGCTTGTGTTGGGCAAGCGTCTTGCATGGTGACGTTCAAAGGAACCAACAGCGCAAGGGGGCGAACATGTGGAGAACATCATGTGGGAATGGGCTGCGTGTGGGGGCGGGCTGCGATAGGGCAAGTCCTGCGTGGGCGGAGTGGGCACAGCATGGGCTGCGGTGGCTGGGCGGGATTTCGCTGCTGGCGTCGGTCGCCTGCAATTCCAGCGTGACCGCTGGTGGAGTAGGAGGCCAGTGTGCCGCCGGCATGCAGACCTGCGTCGACAACACCTTCTTTACCTGCGGCAGCGGAAGCTACGTTCCGGCACAGACCTGCGACGCCAGCCAGGCCTGCGACGACAAGCTCGGCTGCGTGGCCTGCCGCCCCAGCCAGCCGACCTGCGTCGGCGATGAGGTCCATGCCTGCTCTGACAGCGGCACGGTCGGCGCGCTTACCGAGGCCTGCGCCTTCGGGCAGCGCTGTCGCGATGGCGCCTGCATCGATGCCTGCGAGGTGGCGGCCAGCGACTTTGTGTACCTGGTCGACGACCAGAACAACTTCCTGTCCTTTTCGCCCAAGAACGATGTCGGGGCTGGGACGCCGGCCGCCAGCGTCTTTACTGTCCTTGGCAAGCTGGCTTGCCCAACGACCAAGCCGGCGCTGTCCGGTTTTGGTGCGGTGGCTCCGTTTTCGATGGCCGTCGATCGCAAGGCCAGCGCCTGGGTGCTGTACACCAGCGGCGAGCTCATGAAGGTCAGCCCCCAGGATGCTTCCTGCGTCGGCACCAGCTATCAGCCGTCGCAGATGGGCTGGGATACCTTCGGCATGGGTTATGTCAGCGATGCCCAGGGCAGCAAGACCGAGACGCTCTACGTCGGCCGGGCCAGCGTCGGAGGGAACACCGACATGGCACTCGGCAAGCTGGACACCAACCTGGCGCTGTCACGCATCGGCACCTTCACCGGCATCACGCACAGTCCCGAGATGTCGGGCACCGGCGCCGCCGAGCTATACGGCTACTTCCCCAGCAATCAGGCCGGCAAGCACCTCATCGCCCTCATCAACCGCAGCGACGCCTCGTTCATTCGCACCTACAGCCTGCCGCCGCTGCCCTCGGTCGACCAGAACTACGCCTTCGCCTTCGCGCACTGGGGCGGTCGCTTCTACTACTTCATTGATATGAAGATCAGCAGCGGGACGCGGGTCAGTCGCGTCTACCGCTACGACCCCGGACCCAACACCAGCACCCTGATCATCGACAACTCGCCCTACCGCATCGTCGGTGCCGGCGTCTCAACCTGCGCCCCGACCGTCGTTGGCTAAGTCGACATTTCATCGCCTGTAAAGAGCGCTCTACAATGGTGTATGCCGCATCGTCGCTTGCTCGCTGCCTTCCTGATCCCCCTTGCCCTTGCTGTTGCCAGTGCCGGTCCTAGCAAGCCGGATCGCACCAAGCTCAAGGCGGCGATCGCCGACGCACACAAGGCGGAAAAGAAGGGCGATCATGCCGCTGCTGCCGCGGCCTACGAGCGTGCTGTGGCCCTGCAACCTGAAAATGGCCGCTTGCTGTCCGAGCTTGGCTGGCAGCACTACCAGGCCAAGAATCTGCCTCGCGCCGAGGAGTTCACGCGCCGAGCCATTGCCGCCAAAGACGGCCGCGTCCGCGCTGGATCGCTTTACAACCTGGGCAAGATCCTCGAAGCCAAGGGCGACAAAGCCGGGGCCGTGAAGGCCTACAGCGATTCGCTGGATAACCGTCCAAACCGTACTGTCTTCGATACGCTGGCCCGCCTGGACAAAGCCGCGGCCAGTGCCGCTGATCCGCTGCGTCCCAAGCCGCTTTCCGGGCCGTTCCCCGCACTCTCCGCCTGGTGCGCACAGCATGGAAAAAAGGATGCCGAGCGCTGTCCGAATGATTCTCAGCTGGGATCGCTCAAGCTGCAGCGCAGGGGCGGTCCGTGGCTTGATGCCAAGATCTTCGATGGCGATGGGGAACAACGATGTTCCGTCGCTGTACGGACCGAAAAAGGCTGGTTCGTCCGCGGCAATGCCATCGACTGCTACTCCGAAAACGTCACTCTTACGCTTGATGAACTGAGCGAAAAGGAGCTGCTTTTGGGCGCGCCAGCGGAGCTCGTGCTGCGCATTGAAACGCAGTATCACGAGTTTGAAGACTATTCCGATGGCGACGGGGATTCGCACGCGCATCGCAATCCCAAGGGGCGTGACAAGCTGCTTATGGTGTGCGGTCTGGGACCGTCCAAGGTGCCCAGCTGCTTTAGGCTGACGGTCGCGAGTTACAGTTCTGCCGAAACCGATGAAGCGACGTGGCAGCTATCGCTGAAGTATGGCGCAGCCGACGTTGAAGTGACCCACGAGGGCGACCCGAACGGCGAAGCGCGCGCCTACATTGGCAAGCACCCGCTCGTGTTTCCTTAGCCGCTACGCTCCCGTGCCAAGCCTCCCCTGGCAAGGCTTGTGGTTCCCGCGCCCGTGGTCGGCAGCATGCCCGCTGCGACATGGCCGGTACTGGCGCGAGCGCCGTCGAACCTAGCGACGAGATCGACCCTACCCTGATGAGGAGCTGCTACAGCGGCAGAGATGGCGCACGACCAGTCCGGCCAGCGCCCATATCGTCTCAATGAAGCCGACAGCATGAGTGCCGCGATGACGGCCCTGCAAAAGCAGCTCGACGTCAAAGCTGCGCGCGACGCCTTCCTTGAACGTGCCACCAAGCAGTCCGCGCCTGGGATTGCTGGTTGAATACTGTGCCTGTGAGTCCTTCCAGACTTTGACCTGCCCCCCTTTGTCTCCCTGGCCAGCCCCTCGAAGCCCTGGGCCAACGAAGTCTGCGCCCCCAAGCAACCTCTGCCGACTCAAGAGTACGAGACCGAACCGCAGCGGCCTCGGCGGCCGAAGTGGACCTGGGCAGCCTGGTCATTGGTGTTTTGCGCCGTCACCAGCCGTCGGCCAGCGCCCCGGCGCAGGAGCCCGTCGGGCTGGGAGCTTGTTGCTATATTGGCTTGGCAATGATTCAACAGACCGCCAATTGTAATGATAACAACAAATCAATATACTGAAATGTAATATAAAATATTAATATTTTATTTATCTTTTTTCATTTCTTGATTACTGCAACAAGCTCTTAGCGCTTTCCGCGCCCGCTGCGACGTGAATCGTTGGTGGGCTTGTGGCCCTGGGCGGCTTGCGTGCGTCGCTCGTCCTCCAGCCAGCCCATGCAGGCCAGCAGGGCTTCTTGCAGATCGCGCAGGGTCACGATCTGGCTGAGGTCAAGGCCGAGGGAGACCATGGTCTGCGAGACTTGGGCACGAATCCCGGTGATCACGGCCCGGGCTCCCAGAAGCGAAATGGCCTTGACGATGCGCAGCAGGTGATCGGCGGTGTGGGTATCGACCGCGTCGACCGCGGTGAGATCCAGGATGGCGTAGCGCGCGCGTCGCTCGACGATCTCGTTGAGCAGCCGGTCGGTAATCATCGCCGCGCGGGTCGAGTCGAGCATGCCGAGGATCGGCAGGGTCAGCACGCCCTCCCAGACCTGGATGATGGGCGCAGCCAGCTCATTGAGGGCGCGATCTTGACGCTCGATGACCATGAGCTTCTCGCGAAGCTCTGCGGTGGCCCGTTCGCGCTCTTCGTTCTGCTTTTTGAGCTCGGTGAGGGCCACGGCGAGGTCGGTGTTGGCCGCCTTGCCCTCATCCAGAAGTCGCTGCAAGCGGGCCTGAGGTGTGAGCTCGGAACGGGTGACGACAAACTCATCGTAGGCGTCGCCGCGCGCGCTGAAGCTGCGCTGCTCAGCCCAGCAGGGAACGCCAAGCAAGCGGCTGGTAATCCCAGCCAGCTTGCCTGCCATCATTCCGCTGCCCCAGCACACGCCGAGAGACTTCTGGTAGATGCCTTCCCAGCTGTTGTGCGTGCGATAGATGACCTCGGGCTTCTCGCGATCCAACGAAATCAGCTGCCAGCGTCCCCAGCCAGCTGGCCAGGCAATCTCCGACATTTGCTTCAGGCCCTCTTCAAAGCTCGGGGCGGACGAGATGACGGCCCAGTCACCGTCGACGCTTTCCTGTCCACCGAGCTGCATGCAGAGCGAGAAGCGCTCGCTGCCCACCATCCGCTCGAAGCCGGCCATCATGCCGGCCGTGGTCGTGGGCAGCCACATGCTGAGAGTCGGAACGCCAGCCCACAGGTTGAGCCCCTGCGATAGGTTCCATTCGATATCGAAGGTCGGTAGGGAGACTTTGATCTGCTGGCTCGAATCACTCACGGGCTCATCATATCGCCCCAGCGATAGGACGAACAAACGTTGGATTCGTCTCGCTACCTTGAGCCGCGGCAGGCTTGGGAATCTACGCAAGGGATGTGAGCCACGTATCGCCTACTCCTGGTTTCTAGACCCGGAGCAGGTGCGCCACGGTCCGTGTCGGGCTCTTTGCGCTCTGTTTCCCGGCGCCTATGTCCGTGTGCCCCTTTTGGGGAACGGCCCATCCGCCTTTTGGGGGCGCGTTCGGCGGAACGGACGCGAGGGTGCGCCGTGCGCTGCGTCGTCCACGACGCCCCCCCCTTCCTTGATACAATTTGGGAAACACACCGAGGTATCGCAGATGGAACTCCACATGCCTCCCCCGGCGGTCATTCCCTTTGGCCTGCGGGCCATGAAGACGGTGGCGCTGGCCAACGGCCGCTTCGATCAGGCGGAGCGGGACATGATTGCGGCGGCGCAGAGCGCGCTGGGAGTCAGCCACGATGTGGACGCTTTGCCGACCATTTCACCCGCCGAGCTGGCGGCGGCTATCCCGGACCCGCGTCTGCGCGAGCAGCTTCTGTCGGCTTTGATCGTGATGACGATGCTCGACGGCGAAGCGACTCCAGAGGAAGCAGATGTCGTGGAACAGTTCGCCGCCGGACTGCAGGTCGATGCGTCCTACGTACGCACCCTGCGCAAGCTGGCCGAAGGACATACCGTTGCCGTGCGCTTCGATCTGGCGCGACGCGTCTGGGTCCGGGGCAAGGCAGCTGAACAGTGGGCGCAGGGCGGCGTGCGCTGGTTGGCCCGCTCGCTCGCTAGTCTGCTCAAGTTGAAAGAGGACTCTGCGCTCCTGGCCCGCTATCGCGCGCTGACGCAATACCCCCAAGGGTCGCTCGGGCGCGCTTATGCCGACTTCGTCGAGCGCAACGGCTTTCAGTTTCCCGGTGCGCTTGGTGCAGGCCCTGACACCGTCATCTATCACGACTTGACCCACGTCCTTTCCGGATACGATACCGACGCGGCTGGCGAGACGCAGGTGGCGGCCTTCCACGCCGGGGCGCGGCGCAAAGATCCCTTCGTGTTCATCTTCTTCGTGATGCTGCAGTTTCACTTGGGAATCCGGATGACCCCGATTGCCCAAGCCCAGCACGGCTTCTTCGATCCCGAAAAGGTCCTGCTGGCGCTGCGCCGCGGAGCGGCTTGCAAGATCGATCCGACCGACGGCTGGGACCCCTGGCTGGTCATGGATCGACCGCTGGAAGATCTGCGTCAGGAGTACGGAATCCCACCCCTACCTCCCGGACTGCGCAAATAGCAGGCGACCGTCCAGCGTCCTCCCATTCCCATTCCCACGCGCTTCCGCACAGTCGGAAAAAGGACACTTTATGATCTCAAGATATCGGCACGCACAGGTGACGATGAACGCTTTGCCAGGGTATTTCGTCGTGGCCCCAAAGGCCGCATAACCGCGGGGCCGCTCGATGGGAATGAGCGTTAGACCGCCGCGCCAGGGTCAGCTCGGCGCCCGCGCAGCAGATAGGCTTGTACCGTCCCCTTGCCTTTGAGTGTGACGGGTCCACGGTCTTCCACCAGCCACTTGGAACCCAGCGCGTCGCGCGTCGCCGCGCTCATCTGAATCTCGCTGGGGAGTCCGTGCGATTCCAGGCGTGCGGCGGTGTTCACCGTGTCTCCCCACAGGTCGTAGGCGAACTTCCGACGACCAATAACACCAGCCACGACCGGCCCGCTGTGCAGGCCGATGCGGATGGCGAGCGGCAGGCCCCGCGTCTCCGCAATCGAACGCGTAATCTCCTGCAGCGACAGCGCCAGCTCGGCGATCGCCGATGCGTGGTCTGTGCGTCGGCGCGGCACGCCCGCCGCCGCCATATACGCGTCGCCGATGGTCTTGATCTTCTCCAGGCCCAACTGATCGACGACGCTGTCAAATCGCGAAAAGATCTCGTCTAAGAGCGCAAGCAGCTGCTGCGGGGGCAGCTTCTCGGCCAGCGGCGTAAACCCCACGATGTCGGCGAACAACACGGACACCTCGGCGACGTGATCGGCCACGACTTCGGAATGATGCAGGCGGAGGGCGATCTCTTTGGGAAGCGTGTTGTACAGCAGCTCTTCGGTGCGGGCGTGGGCCTGGCGTAGCGCAGCCTGCGCACGGTCGACATCGCGCGTAAGCTGCCACGGCGCGAACGCGACCATGGCGAAGATGTTCACCAGATTCCCCAGAAATAGTCCGCGCGACACGGCAGGCAGAAGGTGCATCGTGCCACTGGGATTGTTGTGTTCCGCAAAGTAAAGAAAGATGAACGCGGCCAGCGTATAGACCACCGATAATACGCTCAACCAGGATAGTCGGTCGGGCATAAAGAAATACAACGGAAGCATGCCCAATAACCAATATTGAAATCCTGTTTCCCATCCCAGATAGTGGACGCACAGACTTTGATGCAGAATCAGTTCCAACGCCCCCAATGTGACCGATGCGGCGAGCCATCCTCGTCGGGCGAGCAGGGACGCAAGGACGAAGACAGTCACGCTAATAATATTATAAAATGCAAGCCCGCGGACCCCAAGCAGAAGGAATAGCAATCCCAGGATAACATGCACAACGATGCCCATGGGCATAAATCGGATAATCACGGTTTCGCGTTGCGCGACACCAGAGTCTTCACGAGATAGCAGCATTGAGGTTCCCCGATAGATGGACCTGCGGTACGCGCGCCCGGTCAGGCACATGCGGCCGTGACTATCAGTGTATCGCGATGGTGGGGCAAGCCGGCCAAATACGACGCCGCGGCCTGGGTGTGCTCTTATGCGCCCCCAGGTCGGCGTCATCCCCGGCCGTCTAGACAGGGGCCCTGAGGTCACGAATTTCGGGGACGCTGACCTAGCCTGCCAACCTCTTCACCCCGCTCAACCAAGCTGCCCAGCCAGAAAGAAGAGTGAACCCTTGCGCCTTCCTCCCTGCCGACTCTTCCCGTTCCTGATGCTTGCCGCGTGCCCTGAGTCGCACTCCCAGGACCCCCCGGCGGATTCCCTTTTCGACGCCGCCCGGGATGCACCGCAGGATGCGGGCAGCGACGCAGCGGCCCCTGCCGACTTTGGCGGGGCACCAACGGCCACGCTGCAAGGTCGGGTGATCTTTGACTGGTACAACGGGCGTCCCGCGATTCCGGCCCGCAACAAGCAGATTGGCGTCGTCGGCGGCGGCGCAGCGACCTTGACCGGAATGGACGGCAGCTACCTGCTCACCGTGCCGCGGGACACGCCCTTTGTACTCCTGGCCAACTTGCCGGGGGAGATCTCGGTCCAAAGCCAGCTCACGGTACCTGCCGCGGCTGTCACGGCCGAGCTGCACGTAATCGACATCGACAAGTACGTCGGCACGCTGGCTCGCTTGGGCGCCCCCTCCCGGGCGTTTGACACCGGAGCCGTGGCGGTGCGCTTCCTGGGAACAACCCAGGGCGGGTACGCCGCAGCCATTGATGCGATGCACGATGGGGCCTTCGTGTTCGTCGGCACATCGAGCCCCGTGCCCAGTACGACGACCCAGTCCGGCGGAGATACGGTCTACTTCTACAATGTCGCGCCCGGCCCGACCCGGCTCACGCTCACCCCACCGCCTGGCCAGCCCGCCTGCCGCGATGCCCGGGCTCCCGGCAGCGGGAGCTATCTCGTTACCGCCACCACCCTCACTGAGATCGTGCTCGATTGCGCAAGGTGAGGAATTTCCCATACGCGCCTTGGAGCGGCGATAGGATGGAAACAGCTCGAAGGAGTCGCCGGCCATACCCGCCCGGCTCGCTTTAAGCTCTTTTGCCTTATCGAAAGCTCAGCACTCGGAGACACTTATGAAACGCTTAAGCCTAAGCCGCTGCTCCATGGATACCCTGCGAGCGTTACTGCTGGCCCTCACCTCGCTCTGTGCTGGCTGTGGCGATGAACCCGCCCCGCCGCTGCCAGAGCCGACATCCGAGCCGTCGCCCCCGGGGCCGCCCGATGCCTCGCTGTTTGATAGGCCGCTGTGTGAAGCCGATGGACGGATATCGACTCACCGACTGAATCCGAGCAAGCCGTATGACTATTACGAGCTGCAGTGGGCCGGCAACAAGTCAGACTGGAGCATTCAGTATCAGATCCTTGAAGGGACCGGCGTAAAATGCAAAACGGCCAGTGATGTTAACAAGTGCAACGATGCCTTTTCACTGCTGAAGGGCAAACAATCGGACGGATTTCGTCTCTATCTTTATTTTTCCCAGGTGCATTGGTATTATTTTGCCACCACCGTAGGCGACACAGTGGCCTTGAATCCCAATCTGCTTGAGTTCCTGGGCGAGATCGATACCCCCCAGGAAGCGGCCTTGGTGCTGTGGGCGCATTTTTACGGCATGGCGTGTGACGATGCGCAATACGGCGGTGTGCGAAAGGTCGCAGATGGGTATGAAGTCATTGCCCTGTACGGGCAGCGATGGTCAAACAAGACATACCGGGCCCTATTTCTAGTCCGCCCCGATGGAACATTCACGGAACAGTGGAGAGAGGTCATCCACGAGTAGCGCGAAACCGCCAAATTTGCGGCTCTGCCGTGATAGATCGCACGCGTTGCGCAAGGGACCTGACCCGCTTGGCGCTCCTTTGTATCCTCTAACATTAGAAACCCGGAGTACCTTATGAAACGCTTAAACCGAACCCGCCCCTCCATGGACACCTGGCGAGCCGTGCTCCTGACCGTCAGCGCTCTTTTTGCAGGCTGTGGCGATCAGACCACCCCGTCGCTGCCTGCCTCGCCGTTGCCCCCGTCGCCGTCGTCGCCCCCGCCGGCCTCCTGGATGCCCAGTCCGCCTGATCTGTCGCTGTTTGACTTGCCGATCTGCTCGATGGGCGGCCTGGTCTCGACTCGCAGCATCAAGCCGGCCAAAGCCGTGGACTACTACGAGCTGCAGAGCAAAAGCTACGACTGTTCCCACGCCTATGACAAGCGTGTCCATGAATCATCCGGCCTAAAGTGCGGAACCGCTGTGGATATTGATAAGTGCAACGATGTCTTCTATATGCTGAAGAGCAAGGATGGGGATGGATTCCGTCATCCTTATTATCTGTCACCTTGGTACTATTTTGCTTTCACAGCCGGCGACACCGTCGCGGTCGAGAGCAATCTGCTTCAGTTCCTTGGGACAATTGATACGCCACAGGAAGCGCTCTTGGTGGCGTGGGGGCAGAATTACGACATTGCCTGCGGCAATCTGAAACTCGGAGCTGTGCGCAAAGTCGCAGAGGGCTATGAAGTGATCGCCACGTGGTACGACGACAAAGCCTACCAGAACTACCGCGGGCTCCTTCTCGTCACGCCGGCCGGCGATCTCCAGAAGCTGTGGTCCGAAGTCTTCAAGCCCTAGGACGAACCCGTCGGTTGCCGGTTTTCGATGTGGGGGCGCTGAACCTGGGCTGGCGACTGTGGAGCCGGCCGAAGCAACAAGCGGCCCGCGAGTACCCTTCGAGTCCAGTTCGTGGGCGAGGCGCTGCCCGACGTCCCTCTCAAGGGCGTCAGCGGACACGTCGCCCGCTGGCGGATCGCAACGGCACGCGAAGCCGGCTCGCTTGGCGCCAGGCCTTCTTCTGCGCTGTCACCTCGGGGGCTCGGGGTCGGGGCGGCGTTCCAGTCGGAATTCATAATGAAATAGCGGGGGCCGATAGATATGTCAGACTCCTATTTAGCGGAAAGGTCACCTGCTGCCCTCGACGGCTCGCCCCTGTCGTCTGAGGAGCCGCGGGGCGGTGGGAGCAAAGGAGGCGTCCTTGGACTACTTCGTCATTCGACAGAACCCGGAAGAACGAAAAACCCTGCTCGGCGAGATCATGAAGGGTCGGCTACGCCAAGGCTGGTCCTACAACCCGCATCTCTCACTTGCTTCCGGTGAGGCCGGCTTCGTGGCGCACTTTGGGAGGGGCGAGAGCGACGACCGAGAGGCTGGCAATCGCTATCGGATTCTGCGTCCGATGCAGTACATCAAACCCGGGGATGTCATCGTCGTGCCCAGGCAACCCAATGACGAACATTTCCTCGTGCTTGTGGCCTCGAATAATCCCAACCGGGAAGCTCAGTACAGCTACGATTTCATCGAGCCTGCGCCGGGCACCGACGACTATCGGCATGTCGTCTATGTTGATCCGGCTCGCGTGAAGATTCTTCACTACGATGGGAAGGGTGTCCCCACCGTCATGAAGCAGCGGCTGCGGTCGATTGCCTACTCATCGGCGGTGAATGCTGTCGGGAATCGCGCTTTTGCCGAAGGCATTCGTCAGTGCCTTTCTTTGAATGAAGAAGCAAAACAGCCAGAGCCTCTTGCGGCAAAGCTCACCGGTATTCGTGAGCGAATGTATAAAAGCTGGATTGAGTCGGTCCGAAGTCTTACGCCCAGCGACTTTGAGAAGTTGGTGCAGACCTTTATGGCGGCCGGCGGTTACAAGATTACCCGTTTGAACAGCTACGACGGAGAGGGGAAAGACGTCGATATCGAGTGCGAACGAGTATTCGATCTGGATGACCCGCTGGGAACCAATCATACGGTCCGCTACCGCATTCAGATCAAGAAGCACAAGGACCAGACGGGCCCCAAGGCAGTACGGCAGCTACTCGACGAGAAAGGGATGAATCAGACTCAGGGAGTTCAGTGTATTTCGATGGTGATCTCAACCGCTGACGACTTCACAAAGGATTGCAAAGACTTGGCTGACCATCACGGCGTCAGGCTGATGAATGGAATGCAGTTTGCGCGTGCGTATTTCCGATCCGTCGAGAAAGACGAGTAGCCGCCGTCGATCCACGAACGGAAAGCCAGACCCGGCAGAGCCGGCTACCGAGCAACGAGCGAGGCCCGGCCGGGGCGTCTTGAGCGATTACGCGGGGTTGCCGGCGATGGCGCGGCGGGGCAGAACCGCCGGGCGGTTGGTGCGTTGTCTACGGTCATGAGAGACCTCCGCTTTTGGTTTGCCAGCCGGCTGCTGGTCCTGCCGCTGCTGTTCGCCGCGTCCTGTGCTTCCTACCTGCCGTTCACTGACCGCACAGCCGAGCGGTACCACCTGGGAGCCGATGAGCGACCGCTGCTGCAGTACTTTGTGTCCGATGAGTTCTGCCTGCGGCGCGATAGCACCGACGAAAACGCTCACATCACGGCGGGGGGCAGCGTTCGCTACTTCCGCGGTCGACGCATCGAGGAGCTTCGCATTCGTCGGCATACTCCGGGGGCGGCGGTGGCCATGGCCGAGGGCGGCTTAGGCATCAGCTTTGTGCCCGGAGACGATCGCAACGCCATCGTCTTCGCTCCCGATGGCGAGTGGGATGGAGAGGACAACCCAGAGGTCGAGCGGCCCTCGCGCTTTGCGGTTCCTCCGTCGGGGGGCCGCTCCGTCCGTCCGTCCGAGCGCTATGTCGTGCGGGGGGATGCGCAGCGTCCGATTCGCTATGACGACAAGCTGTGGACCGTTCACTATGAGCGGCGGCCCTACCTGCTGATTCGGGGCCGCGATATCGAAGACCAAGAGACGCGGGTGAAGACGCTGCCGGGTCGCACCGTCGGGAGGTAGCCGGCACGTCTGCCAGCAGGGAACTCCGGACTCGCCGGGCCATGCTGGTTGCTCATCAGCGCGCGCCGGGCATTTTCGGGGTCGCTGTGCGGACCAGTCAGGCGATGGCAGGGCTGATTGAACGGGTCGGCCCCGCGACGTGCCAAGCCCAGGCCCTGAGCCAGAACGGGAGCCAAGCGCCGGGCCCACAGGGCTCCGTCAGCGTGGCAGGGTCGCTCTGGCAATGCGGCATCCGCCACCTAGTCAAACTCGCCCGGGCCTGCCGCCAGCCAGACTCCCTCTAGGCGGTAGCTGTTGCCGCGCAGGCGAAAGCGATAGATGCGGCCGACTCGTTCCTCTGCGTTGTCGTCGTCTTCGGGGTCAGAATAGAAGTACAGCAGCTTGCCTTTTGGATCCGGGCTCTTCTTCAGCATCTGTAGGACGACGAAGCTCGGTAGCATCGCCGAGGCCTGCTGTACAAATTCTGCCTGGGACAGCCGGGTGCTGCGGTACTCCGAACCGAAGGGCGTCTCGCGCACGACGACCGGGTCGAGTCCGTTGCGAAACGGCACCGTGACGAAGCGCGCGATGTGGTTGCCATCGCCGCTGCGCACCGCCATCCGGAACCCGGTCCAAAAGACCTGCACATCGGGTGGTAGCTTGGCCCACGCCGCCTTCTGCTCCGCCTCGGCCTTGGCCTGGGCCGCCGCCTTCACGCGCTTCTCGATGCTGCGAATCAGTGCGACGTTCTTGCGTTCTAGCTCGGTCAGCGCCGCACTGGCATCGTCGGTCGTGGGCGAATACCAGCTCTGCGCCGAGAACAGCTTGTGTAGTCGCGGCGTCTGGAAGCGATGGCCGTGCCGCGCGAACACCTCATTGCGCATGTTCGACAAGGTCTCGGCGCTCTCGCCGCTAAGCTCGGCCTCGGTCAGGATGCGCGTCGAGGCCTGAGGGTAGCGGCCCGGCGTCTCGTCAGCCCAGATAACGGGCGGGGTATGCAGCGCCAACCATAGCCCCAAGACTAGCCCGCAGTGAATGCGACGACTCCCCATCTCCCTATGGTATCCGAAACTGCGCTGGCGCAGCTTGGCAGCAGGGCTGCCGGATCGCGAGGCGGGCAGTGAAACGTGTGCGGAACCTCCACCCTCGGCGTTTGCGCAAGACAAAGTGGGTCGCATCGCTCTCTCACCGGCGAGAGACCATGAATCGCTGTGGCCAAGGCAAAACGGATTCCCGTGTCATTCCCAAACGCTTGGCACCGCGCAAGACCTCTGTGCCAGGCGGGAGGCGCACCCGGTGGGGAAAACTCAAATTCCTACCGTGACCAGAACCGTCAATCGGTACTCATATTCATACTCCGGAGTCGTCCGTCCACAGCCTTCCGGAATCCAGCACGTAAGGGGATAGGGGAAGAGATCCCCGAAGAAGGCAAGCCCCGCGTAGCGGCTCAGCGCGCCAATCCCCAGGCGGGGGCCGACTCGTGGCGTCAACCCATAGATACTCCCGAAGAAGTTCGATGAATGCAGACCCTGATAGAAGTCCACGACCGCCCCCAGATCAAGATGGGCGGCCAGCGGACTGCGCGGCGGCAGTGGGTGATGAATCTGGTAGGTCAGGGCCATCGATGCGTGATGGGTGGCCTGGAAGTTCGTACCCAGCTCGCCAGACAGCGACAGCACATGCTGATGGGGCAGGGCGACATCGAGCGCCAGCACCAGGGTGCCTTCCGCTTGCCCACGGCCCGGAGCGGGGTGAAAAGAGCTCTCGTAAGGGGCAGAGTTGACGGATAGTCCAAGTCCCAGCGTGAGCCCAACCCGAGCAGGCTGCAGATAGCGCGGACGCAGCGCGGCGCGGATCCGGGTCAGCTGGCCACGTTGCCAGGACTGCATCGTGATGCGCTGTGGAAGCTGCCCCTGCGGCTGTCCTAGCGGACCCTGCAGAGCGTATTCCGCCACGCAGCGCCCCGGGTGACGTGGGAACAGCCGGCCCAGCTCGAACGAAGTGACGGCGAGGTCGCAGATCAGGGTGCCTGGAAGGGGAGCCGATACCCTCAGGCGCAGGCGTCCTTCGCTTGGCATCGTCGTCAGCAGGGGATGTAGTGGAGGCGGGCCAGTCGTTCCGGGAGCGGTCGCCATTCCGACCATCGTGCGTACGTTGGCGCCTGCTACATCCACGCCCCCCGCATTCCGAGAAAGCGGCTGCAGATCGAATGTCAGCCGCGGCAGACTGCTGGCGACGTGCAGCAGGAACGGTCCCGGGGGCCCGGCCAGCTCCGACTCCATCTCGACGAGGAGCTCGGGAATCCCGCTCTCTGCCGGTCCCTCTTCGTCGGGCAGGCGGAGGGTCGGCGGCCGATCCGCCAAGATCGTATAGG
>DAORCZ010000069.1:0-16207 GCA_035345735.1 Pseudomonadota bacterium
TGGGGTCGGCTTTGACTTCCAGGATTTGCGCGGTGTGGCGGCCGGTGTGGGCCGACAGCAGCAGCAGCCACTGATAACCGTCCAGCGCCTTGAGCACCGGATGCGGCGCGGCGTAGGCGTGCAGGTTCTCGGGGGCGGCCTTGACGAACTCGACGCTCTTGTCGCGGCTCTGGCTAAACGCCGCCTTGACCGCATCCACCGTCGGGAAACGGCCGGATGGACGCAGCATCTCGGGCGCCTGCACCTTGTTGCTGCGATCTTGCACGCGGCTCAGCAGCAGGTTGTTGTCGCGATTGACCTGGGCCAAAAGCTCGGGCGTCGCCGGGGTCTTGAGCACGCGCTCCTTGACCATGCCCAGCAGCATCTCTTCCGAGACCGCGATGTGCTCGGCGACCTCGGCGACTGACCAGCGATCGGGCGCGGGCTTGAAGCGATACTGGGCATCGCTGAGGCCGTCGATGGCCGCCAAGAAGGCCTTGCGGCTCTTCTCCATCTCATCGATGGCGGCGGTGCGCTCTTCGGTGGACAGGGCCGGGGCCGAGCTTGCCGTCGGGGGCTTGTCGGCGGCGGGCTTTTGGCCAGCACAAGCGAGAAAAAGAAGAGCGGCGAAGGAAAGGGAACGAGTACGCATCAGCAATCTCCCATCGGTCGGGGTGGTCATCGCTTCTGCCGGCGGCAAAAGCGGCGGCAACATGGCACAGCCGACTGACAGAAGTCATCAAGGCAGCCGCACGAGCCTGCTAAAAAGCCTGCGCGAACTCGGCAGAGAAGCTGGGGGCGTAGCTCGTGCCGAGCTGTTCGAACGGGAACGCCAGATCCAGCCGCACGACGTCGCGGTTGAACTGCGGAAACAGGATGCGCATCCCGACGCCGACATCCTGATGCAGGCTGGCTCGTCGCGGCTCGCCGCTGCGGTTGTAGCCGTCGAAGACATCGGGGGTATCGCCGGCGTCGTAAAACAGCACGCCCCCGATATGGATGGTCCACAGGTTGAGCGCCGTGGTGCGGGCCTCGACGTTGAGGCGATAGAGGTTATTGCCCTGAAACGTCCGCGCCCCGAAGCCGCGCAGCCCGCTGTCTGATCCCAAGGTCAGGCGCGTGTTGTTGAGATCGCGTGCCCGAAGCTGCAGCGTGCCGTAGATATGCAGGCGGAAAAAGCCGAGGAGCGGCGTGATCTCGCGCAAGTACGCGGTCAGCGTCTGGTTGACAAGCGGCGTGGTAAAGCCGGCAGCCTGCGCGGTTTCGTACTGCACGCGGCCGGTGATCGACGCGCCGTAGTCGACGAAGTTGTCGCGGTAGTAGTGCGGGTGCTCGTAGCTGGCGTAGAGCTCGACGAAGTCTGACGGCAGACCGAAGATGTGACTGGCGGTGCGGACCTCGGCATAGACCCGCGGCCCGACGCGATAGTCTTCGCTGAGCGCGAAGGTCTGAATGTTCTTCAGGCGCACGTAACGAGCGACGTAGAGCTCGAAGTAGGCGAACGGTCCCGTCCACGACTCGCTGCGCGGCAGCGCGGCCTCATACGCCGATCGCGCCTGGGCCGAGATCTCGGCCGGGAAGTCATCGGGCAAAAGGTAGCGGGCGTGCGAGGCGCGCCAGCCGACGGCGACGTTGCGCTTGAAGATCACGCCATCGGAATAGGTCAGCTGCAGAAAGCCGTTGGCGTTGCGGCGCAGAAAGATGTCGGGCACCTGCTCGCCGAAGAACTCGCGGGTGCGGATGCTGCCGCTGCGAAACGAGCGCACGATGTCTTGCAGGAAGGTCGCCGACGCGGTCCAGCCCAAGCGCGTGCGCAGGCTGAACAGCGGACGGCCCACGGCGAGCTCAGCCCGTCCGCCTTCCAGCGCATTGGTGTCGCGGTTGAGATAGAACACGCCAAACAGCCGCGCCGTGTGCCGCGAGCTTAAGATGCGTGGATCGTAGTAGCTGGCGCCGAGCGCATAGCGACCGGGATCGAGCGCGAACTCGAAGGCGAAGCGCTTGTTGCGACCAAACAGGTTGCCTTCAGCCATCGAAAACGAAAGGGAATCGAGCCGGACGTTATCGAGGACAAAGCTGGTGTTGAGCCGCAGGCTCCAGCGGTCTTTGGTGACGACGAGCAGCACCACCTTGTCGGGGCTGGAGCCGCGGGCGGCGACGATGCGCGCCACCGCCAAGATGAACAGACTGCGCAGGTTGCGGCCCGACTCTTCGATGAGGTCGCGGCGGTAGACATCGCCGGCTCGGATCAGCATCTCCTGCGCGATGATGTAGTCCTTGGTTCGCGAGTGAAAGCGGTTGAGAAACGTCCACGGCACAAAGCGCGAAAGCGGCATGTCACCGGGCAGGATGATCTCGTGCGCCGCCACCTGCACCGACTCGATGGTCTTGCCTTCCGGCTCGGGATCGATCGACAGGCCGCGCTCGCGCAGCACGCGCGAGATCAGCTGCTCTTCGTACTGACCAAACAGCTCGGGCTTGGCGGCGCAGAGCGGGTTCGGCCGCAGCAGCGCCAGCAGCGCGCCGAGCAAACACAGGGGGAAAGCGGAGGGCAGGCGGGGCAACACGCGCGCACAATAAACCAAGCCCGGCGGCCTGTGCACGGCGCTGTTTTAGGGAGTTTTCCGTCGCAGCAGGAAGTAGGTGGGCATGCGGCCCTTGCCGCGGACCTCGACCTCGCGGCGCTCGCTGAATTCGAAAGCGGGGGCGAGCTTGTCGTAGATGGCTTGCGAGCAGTGGATGCGGCCGGGCTCACCATGTGACTCCATGCGGCTGGCGGTGTTGACGGTGTCGCCCCACAGGTCGTAGGCCGGCTTGTGGCGACCGATGACCCCGGCCACGGCCGAGCCGCAGTGCAGGCCGATGCGGATGCGGATGTGGCGCAGCCCGGGATCAGCAGACGGCCCGTCGTCCTCGACGGCGGCGAGCAGGGCCAGCGCCAGATCAGCCACCGCTTCGGCGTGATCGGGGCGCGGATGCGGCAGGCCACCGACCACCATGTAGCAGTCGCCAATGGTCTTGATCTTCTCCAGGCCGCGGGCCGAGGTCAGCGCATCAAAGCGCGAAAACAGCGTGTTCAGCGTCTGCACCACCTGCTCGGGCGGGAGCGAAGACGAAAGCGGCGTGAAGCCAGCGATGTCGGCGAACAGCACCGTGACCTCGGCGTGGCGGTCGGCGATCGGTGACTCGCCGGCTTTTAGTCGCTGCGCAATCGGCGCCGGCAGCATGGTCAGCAGCAGCTTCTCGGACTTCTCGCGCTCTAGAAACTCGGCCTGGATGCGGCGCATGCGATAGGACAGCGCGACGGCCAGAAGTTCGACCTGCAGCACCAGGCCCAGCGGCATGGCGTGGCGGTTCCACACCCGCGGTGGGATCACCGAGATCAGAAGCAGGGTCTGCAGCACGACCCCAGTTGCCGCGGCCAGGAAGGCGGCCAACACCCACTTAATGGCCGGGTCGGCGGAGCGCAGCCGCGAGCAGACCAGGCTGACCAGCGTGACCGAGACGATGATCGCCGAAACATTATATAGAGCGTAATTCATCAATGTATTTGTGTATAAAGCGATCGCAAATTTGCAAGTGTGGAGAGCCATGATAACCACACAAATCGACGAAATCACGGATGCCCAGTGACGACGATTTTCGATGTGCAGAAATCGCAGAGTAAATTGGCTAATCGACAGGCTGCTCAGGGTGCCGCCGAGTGGGGCCAAGATCAGGCCGGGCTCAATCCACGGGCGCCCCCCCCAGAAGACCTCGAAGCCAATGCCCTCGCGCGAGAGGAAATACAGCATAAAGCCCAGCATCGAGGCAGAAAACCAGGCAGCGCTGGCGTCGCGAGTCGAAAAAAACAGGATAATTCCATAAATGATAATAATTGTGCAGATACCAAAGACAAATCCATAAAACACGAAACGCCAGGTTTTTTGTGAATATACATGCTGATATGTTTCCGCATTGATCTGAGCTATTTGAAATATGTATAAGTTGTTGATAACCTGATTTTCAAAATGAATATAAATCTCGGAATCGTGCTGTAGCATGCGATCCAATTCAAAAATGGCATCGCTGTCGGGGATGGGGCGCTCGGCGAGTGGGGTGCGGCGGCTAATCTGCTGGCGCGCCCAGCCGGACTCGTCGCGGAAATAGACGGTGACGGTCCAGCCGCCGATCAGCGTGCTGCTGATGTGTAGCAGCCAGCGCTCGTGCCGGTCCGTGCTCGGCCGCAGGCGCAGGCGAGCCCAGACGCTGCGGACGTCGCGCGGCTTGCCAAACCGCTGGCTCGACTGGAAGGCCGTGGCCAGCTCGGGACGGCGCAGCGCGTCGAGGGGCGTCTCGCCGGGGGCGGCGAGGAACCACAGGTACGGCAGCAGGTCGACCGCGTCCGCAGTCGTCTCGGCAAGAGCCAGCACAGCCTGCGGGCGGGATTCCGTGGGCCCCATCGACTGCGCAGCGCCAGCGGACGGACCCAGCAAGCCAAGCGCGCAGACCAAGAGGACAAGCAGTCGGCGTCGCACCACGGGCAGCATGGCGTATCGTCGCGTGCCGCCGCCCGCTGCCGCAAGGGTGATCGGCACGTTTACAAGCCGGCCTAAGCCCCGCGCTCGGAACAGAGGCATGGACGGTGCGGCGAGCGGTCAGCCGCCTACGCAAAGGGTGGAAAACGGAATATGATAGAGCTATGGGTCTTCCGAGCATTTCGCGTACATCGTTCCTAAGAGAATTTGGTGCGGCTTTGCAGGCTGGACGCGGCGCGCTATTTGTCGGAGCGGGGGCATCGATGCCCTCAGGCTACGCGAGCTGGGCAAGTCTGCTGGCGCCATTAGCTCAGGAACTGAGGCTGGACATTAAGCGTGAGTCTGACCTCATTGCACTAGCCCAATACGTGGCCAACCAGCGAGGAGGGCGTGGCTACATTAACCAACACCTGGTCAATGAGTTCGCCCGCTCCGCAAAGCCATCCCAGACCCACGAGCTTCTGGCGAAATTACCCGTTCGTGCCATCTGGACCACGAACTACGATCATCTCTTGGAAGATGCGCTACGAGCGATTGGCAAACGAGTGGACGTCAAGCAGAGCGAGCATAATCTCGCGGTGACCGTGCCCCAGTCTGATGTGTCGCTGTACAAAATGCATGGTGACGTGCAGCATCCCGATCGCGCTATCCTTCTCAAAGAAGACTACGAGGACTATGCACAGAAGCACCCAGGATTTTCTGCTCAGCTATCGTCCGCTCTAACGTCGCATGTGTTTTTGTTCATTGGATTCAGCTTTACTGACCCAAACATCGACTACTTTTTGGCGCAATTGCGGACAGCTATGGGTTCTCATCGCAGTGAACACTATTGGGTAACTGCCTCACCGCAGGAGCCCGGAGCATCGGCGACGACCGAGGAGCGAGACGCCTATGAATATGCCATCAACAAACTGACGGCCCGCATTATCGATTTGAAGCGCTACGGGATTCAAACCGTTCTGATTCGGGATTATAAAATAGATTTGCCTCAGCTATTGAAAACGCTAGATTGGAAATCTCGCAGTAATAATGTTTTTGTATCAGGCAGCGCAGCGTTGTTTGACCCCCTGGGTGCGACCAACTTAGAAGCTCTTTGCGCAAGTGTTGGTCGTGGCATATCCGAGCGCAGCCAGCACTTGTTATCTGCGATAGGTGCAAACATTGGCCGTTGGGTGGCGATGAACGCCTTAGAGGCGTGTGTGGCTCGCAATGACACAGACTTCAGCAAACACTTAACACTGCGACAGTTTTCGGGATTTTCCCCGTCCAAGCTGGCAAAAGAAGATTTTGAGAAAAAAGTCCGACTTGAACTCCTGTCTAGATCGGGATTCGCCATATTCATCTCTGGAAACAAGAGTCCGCCGACTGGCGCGACGATCGACATCTCCGATGGAGTAATGGAAGAATTCAAGTTGGCGACCAAGTTATCTGTATATCCTATTCCCATCGGCAGCAGCGGTTACGCCGCAAAGGAAATTTGGGCCAGAGTGGATAAGGATTTTGCGACCTATTTCCCCGGACTGGACCACGATGCGCTGCGCAAGCCATTTGAAGAACTAAATCACAGCCATGATATCAAAGTGCTGGAAAAGGCAGTCTTCGGGTTGATGGATCTTGTACGGAAAAAGGTTCTCGATTTGGAATGAGATCCGTAGAGCGCGACTTGATCGCTGCTCCGTAAGTCTTCAACGATTCCGCTTGGGCAGTCGCCCTGCGTCGAGCAAGGCGAAGAGCAGCGAAAAAGCATTACGCGCAGCGTAGCGGCGTAGCGCTTCTGAGCCTAGGGCATCGAGATCAGATTTTTGCTCATTTGCCTTGTCAGAAATTCCGCGGAGTACCAATGGACTGAAGCCTATGGCGGATCTCCGCCAAACAGCTGCCAGCATGCCGGCCGACTCCATCTCAATCGCCAGGTACTTTCGATCATGGTTTCGCAAAAATTGATTGAATGGCCCACTTGCAGCAACAATCGGGCCGCATGCAACGGGCCCGTAGTGCAGTCTGGGTTCACTGCGAATAACCTCGTTTCTTAGTAACTTCTGGCGTAAGCTGCCACTAACTAAGTTGAGGTCAGCGTTGCAACTTGAAATCCAATTAGCATAATTAGCTCCATGCGCGTATTTGAAATTCTTTATTTCATGCAAGATCTTGCTGCTAGTGCTGTATGAACTGCCACTCATGTCAAAATCCATCGACTTTCCGTCACGACGAGAAACGGCCTTCGCATTACTTAAATAACTTTCTACTGATTCGGCTACCACTACGTCTCCCACGCGGACATCAGTACTGAGACCACCGGCGATTCCGACGACAGCCAGTGTCATAGGTTTATACTCGTTCATAATGCGCTCAGTAACCGTAGCACATACCGTCTCTCCCATTGAAAACATGGGAGTGGCGACACAGATGTACGAATCATCGCTGTGAGGTTGTGGATATGTAAAATGATAGGTGTATTCCTTGGTTGATGGATTCTGGCTCCATGCCCAATAGCTACTGCAGCGATTGGCTAATTCATTCCATTCCAGTTCTAAAGCGACAATAATAGCCAAGTCGATCTGCTTCTTTTTCCTGGGCTTAGGGGGTGGTGGCGGCCCCAAGACTGGATCGTTACGAGAGACGGTCACATGTCTGACTGCATCCTCGTCAGATATGCGTACCCCGCGAGTATCCAAGCGAGTCAGACTTTGAAGGTGCCGCAAAGGAGACAAGCTGATCGGTGCGGAAACTGCGCGACTCGAGCGTAGATCCAAGAACTGCAGCTCGGACAAGCGGGAAAGTGGTGATAGGTCATGAGAAATACGGCAGTTGATAATCCGTAATTGCTCTAATTGTAATAATTTGCCCAAAGGTTCAAGTTTTATGATGGTCATATTCATTAATGACAGTCTGAGTATAAAGCGAAGTTGACTGAGTGGTTCGATATCCGAAACTCTTTGACAGTCAAGCACCAAGGCATCCAATATTCCCAGGTTACCAATGGCCTGGATGTCGGTGATATCTGGTTCTTCGATATAAAGGCGTTTGAGCTGTCGAATGCTGCTTAGGAAGGAGATATCACGAATTCCGCACCTGCGCAGTGACAGAGATTGCAGAGACAAAATTCGCGATAGTGGAGTAGGATCGTCAAGAGACAGTCCGGCGATTGTCAGATCGCGGAGATTCCTCAGATCGACGAGCGGAGCTAGATCGCGGACTCGAGTTCCTGTTAGATCGAGCTTCTCGATCGAAGAGATGGCCGCAATTTCTGCCAAGTTTGAGATCTGACAAGCAACACCATCCGGGAATCGGCCGTGTTCGACTAGGCTCTTGCGTACGGCTGGAATACTAAGTGGTGACAAGATACAGGCGAGCTCAGATACAATAGGAGAGCGTTCATCGACGAGGTAGTTATTCAGCATTAGTTTCGCCTGCTTACTGCCAATTAGGCGAAGAGCCCTAACGCATGCTGCAAGGCATAACTCAGGGAGCTTGGCGTCATATGCCAAGTAGGGAACAATGGCATCACCAGCAAGCGACAAAATATCGGCCTCTTCGAAATTTCGCGGTGGGAAGAGAGACTCACGATAGCCTTCGATGCGGGCATTCAGCCCTGGATCAATATCCACAGCCACTGCCCGGCAGCGCAGTGCCATAGCGACCCTTTGACGATCTGGCGCGATATTTCTATCTTCATTACTCGGTTGCAGAATTTTTGAAATAAGCTTACTGGCGAATCCGTAGTTAGTATTTGCCGAGGCGAATAATAAAACTGGCTGCCAGCTAGCGTCTAAGGCGTTGGCAGCCAATAGGTTAACAAATTCGTCCCCAACCAAGCGCTCGGCAGCTAAGTATTCCTTAAATGTATTGTGGATAAAATCAACATGCTCCGGTCGTGGCTCTCGCAGCAGGCCACTTCGTTCTAGGAGAGAATCATAGATCACCTCAGCGTGATCACTACGCTGATTGGGCTGGCGTTCCAGTGCACTTGTAATCAATCGAATGGCTTTTTGGCGAGTTATGACAGATTCGTTCTCCATGACCATATTAATGGCAATTTGTTGCACAATTGCGAGTTTTTGATTGATTGTCATATTCCGGAACGGTCCGGTTTGGTCAATGCTGCGTTCGGCATCGCGCCGATGTAGCATCATATGACATAACGTTTTACAAAGTTCAGCCTGACTCTGCGGAAGAAAGGTGTTCCCTTCACGGTGCAGAGCGCATATCATAGCGGCAAGGAGAGGATTGGTGGCCAATCTGGCAATGGATGGGTTGTCGTTTATTTTCTCAAACAGATCTTGGCCTAATGTGGCAAGATGTTTGTATTGTTGTCCTTGTTTTTGTAATCGGTCAGATACTGCGTTGTGCCATTTTGCAATAAATTGTTCTATATCGCTAGATGACATTGGGTTGACGCGTGCCTGCCGAAACCCACTGCGCGACAGCCAGCCTTCTTGAACGGCCGTTGGTCTTGTGCTGATAATGAAATAGCAATAGTTATATGACTGAATAAGAGAATCAATTGATGACTGCAATTGGTCGCGTTTTTCCGCGCTGATTTCATCTACACCATCTAACAGGATGATGGCGCGCCCCTCGTCCATGACCCGCCGAAGCCAGTCGGGGGTGGCAGAGGGCCAAAATTTTGCGACGAGTTCTGGGAAATCCTGTGGTTGTGGCAATCCATTTTGAGCGCAGTCACGCAGGCGAATAAGAATGGGGATTCGCCTACGCCAGTGACGGAGGCGCCCTTCAAGATTATGGGCCAAGATTTCTTGGCTGTCAGTAAGGTCTTTTTCGAACCCGGCAGCCTGGTCGAAAGGAACAGGTGAGCGGAAGTGAATCCGACGTTCCTGCACTGTGATTTTGGCCGAAGTAAGGGCAATCCAACGAAAGAGCGTGCTTTTACCGCTGCCAGCCTCGCCACGAATTAGCAGGCGGCTCTCATCTGGGGAGAGCGTGCCGAGGAGCTCCTCGGCGGATAGGGAAGCCGACTTGGTATCGTTGGTACGATGTTCTAGGTTTAGAGAAATATAAGCAACCGAGAGAGAGTGGTTCTTAGATTCGTCAGAAAGATCGGCTCCGAATAATTCCATATAATCAAGTTTCTGTAGTACTTCATGGCGATAATCCGCTTCGAGTCGGGCCGCGTCATCGTCAGTATTCGCGCTGGCGACTAATCCTTCGATTTGTTGGGCTGTGTGTAGTCGTGCTTTGATATCTTCTTTTGAAAAATTGAGCCGATTGATACTGCCAATTGCCGCACTTTTTTCAAACGGAGGAAGACAAATGGAGATGCTAACGAGCAACCGAACTAGCGACTTTGTAATGTCATCAGAAAGCCGACGATCGGCTATTGATGCGAAGACAAGACCCGTGGATTGTTCGAAAATGGCTTTGTCTAGAGTAACTGCATCCAAGGGTCTTGGCATGCCAGAAATCGTGCTGAGCCGGACAAACAAGTTGCGACCGACCAACGGTAGCAACGTCTTCGGTGATGCGTTGTTGATGTGATGGGAATTGCTGAGGATAGGTTCCAAGCGAACTGCCACCCAGTCGCCAATTTCTTCAAAGATGCGTGCGAGCTGCCGGGATGCAGCCTGCTGGCTGGGAATGATTTCTTTAGCCATGCGCCGCAGAGCTTCTTGATCGGCGATCCGGGGCAGCTTGCTGCTGTATCCCGCATAGTGGCCTAGAAGAAAAATGGCGATAGGGTGACTCAGCGTCTGCACCAACAGAGACGACAGATCTTCATCCATGGCTTCGATGTTACCGTAGTTGACCATGCAAGAAAACACCTATGGTGAGGTGCCACGGCCGGCTGAAACCCCGGCTTAGACCGAGTAGGCCCCGGGTGAAACAGGCTTAAGAAGCCAGCATGTAGGGGAAAGCGGGCGGACGGTGTAGGCAAGGGTCGAGGAGCGGGCGGGGGCCGGCGGGGGGCGCTGTCGGAGCTAGGGCGTGGCGCCGCGGTTGCTAAACGGCAGGTAAGTCCGGCAGGGCTGGCCACGCAGCGATGGGCAGGCGGGTAGCGGCGTGGGGACGGGGACGCCGTCGAGGATCGGCAAGAGTAGGCTGGAGGCATGCCCGCGATCGTGCGCGACGTAGTGCGTGGGGTTGGTCTTGTAGTCGGTCAGCTTGAACTTCCAGGCGGCGCGGGTGCCGCCCGGCGTGTCGAGGGTGATGCGCAGGCGCGAGCCCTTGCGGAAGGCGTGGGCGAAGGCTGGGATGCCGATGCGGACCTCGGACCAGTCGCCGCCCCCTGCCGCCGCTACCGGCTGGACGTCGTCGCGCAGGTGGGTGTGCTGCGGCCACAGCGCGGTCGCGGTCGGGCTGAGCTTGCGCTGCGCCGCCCGCAGCCAGCCGGTCTGCACGTACGTCTCTTTGCCGTCGGGGCGGACTTCCGAGATCGTCGCCTGCAGATCGGCATCGCTGGCGCTCGACTGCACGTACAGATCCAGGCTGGCCGTACCCGCCATCACCGTGTCGCTGGTAAACGCCGGCGAGACATAGGACAGCGCCTTGCCGTCGCGCGGCTGCTGCCAGTCGGTGCGCGGCAGGCGAGCCCAGGGATCACCGCCTGGCGCCAGGATGCTGCGCTGACCGGCGCTGGCATCGTGATCGAACGAGCTTACCGCGGTCATCGCCGTCGGTGTGGTGGTTGCGAGTCCGCCCCCTTCCTGCAGGTAGAAGCGCTGGGGACGGGTCTCGGGCAGCGGCCAGCGGGCAAACTTGCGCTCGAAGGACCAGTCCGGTGCCCCCGGCGTGCCGCTGGGGCCGGCGCCTGACTCGAAGAGGATGCGGATCATCGGCTCGCTCTCGTACTCGGCGAGCGCGGCCTCGTAGGTCTTGTGGTGCGCTAGACGATCGGGCGGAAGCTCAAGCTCGGCATCGAAGACCCGCGACAGCAGAATCGGGGCTAGCTGGCGCAGTGTGGGATCGACGCGGGGAATGCGGCGCGCGACGTAGAGGTCCATGAAGATGCCCCACTCGACGAGCAGGCCGGGCGCGAAGGCATCGACGTGGACGCCGTTATACGTCGTGATGCGCACCGTCTTCGACCCCGTGAAGCGGTCAAACAGCGACGAGAAAAACGGTCCGGTCTGCTCATCCTGCCAGGCGCTGGCGAGGTACACCGGCACGTTGATCTTGGGCACAAACGTCGTCGGGGTCAGCGGATCGCCGATGTCGCTGCGGTAAAACGGGTTCTCGGCAATCTGGGCCATCAGATCGACCTTCTGCCCGTGCAGCAGCTGATTTTCGGCGCAGGTCTGGTCGCCCCCGGCCACCACGTTGTCTTCCCAGCCCTGACCATAGGGCGAGGCGCGGTCCTGCACCTGATGCACCCAGCCGACGGCAAAGCCGGTGTTCAGCAGGCCGCCCGGCATCAGCGTCTGGTAGGTGTCGCCCATGACCGAAAACGGCATGATCGCCGCCAGGCTCGGCGGCTGCTGCTCGGCGACGAAGAACTGGCTGTAGCCGGGGTACGAGATGCCGGTCAGGCCGACTTTGTTGTGCAGCACCCAGTCCTGCGCCGCGATGGTCTCGACCAGGTCGTAGGCATCCATGCGCTGCAGGGTGTCGAAGAAGTCGAACGCGCCGCCCGAGCAGCCGGTGCCACGCATGTTGACACCGACGGTGGCATAGCCCATGACGGCCGAGATGAGGGCACTGGGATCGGCCGGCGGATCGCACAGGATGGGGAAGGTGCCGCACAGGAACTCGAACTCCGCCTGGCGGTTGTCGGGCTTGGAGGGATCGTAGCCCGAGTAGTTCACCACCGTCGGGTAGGGCCCCTTTTCCGGCGGGCCAGGCAGGGTGACGTAGATCGAAAGCAGCGTGCCGTCGCGGGTCCGCAGATAGCCATGCCCGGGCTGCAGGCGCTGGCTGCGATAGAAGCTGGGATCGGGTTTGCTCTCGGCGATCGAGCGCACGCGCAGGCCGCTCTTTTCGCCGCCCGCCTGGCCGCGCACCGCCCCGGTCTTGACGACGTAGTCGCCGCCGGGCGCCAGCTTGCGGAAGACGTAGCTGCCCATGCCGTCGACCTGGCCGCTCTGCAGGCGCATGCCCTTGCCGTCATAGAGCGTGATCTCGGCGCCCGGCTGGGCGTGCGTGATCTGAAGCTGCTCGATGCTCTCGCGGACTTGGAAGGGGGCGGGTGGGCCGCTGAGAAGCCCCCCGGTCTGCCCCGGATCACAGGCCGCAAAGCTTGCCGAGAGCGCCACCAAGGCCAGCGGCAGGGCGGCTCGGCGGCGCGGGTAAGCGGGCTCGGCAGGCGCGCGATCGGGTGGACGTTCAGCGACGGGAAGAGAGAGGTCTAAGCGGGATTTGAGCATGTCGCGATTCGTAGCGCCCTTGCCCGCCCGCGGTCCACTCAATTCCGGGTCTGTGGCCGGTCAATTTTGCGTCCGGGGCCGCGCGCTGTCTGGTCGGCTGTGGGCGGTGGGGAGCGTGCTATCTTGCGCCCCGTGCTTCGTCTGCGCGGCGTTCGCAAGCGCCATTACAGCCCGCTGTCTCCGCCCGTCCTAGACGGCATCGATCTGGATGTCGCGGCCGGCGAGACCGTCGGGCTGTGCGGTCCTGGGGCGAGTGGCAAGAGCCTGCTCCTCAAGATCGTCTGCGGCTTGGTCTGCCCGGAAGAGGGCGAGGTGCAGGTCGACGACGTCGCGCTGTTCCGAGGCGGCGTGGCGGCCGATCCCGCCGAGGGGCGCCGCGTGCAGGTGCGCATCGGCATGCTGTTTCAGAACAATGCCCTGTTCGACTCGATGTCGAACTTTGACAACGTCGCCTTCCCGCTGCGCCAGCGCGAGCTGGCCGCCGGACGCCAGCCCGACGAGGCCGCCGTCGCCGAGCGCGTCACCGAGGCGCTGCGCGGTGTCGGCCTGTATGACCATCGCGCCAAGCTGCCAAGTCAGCTGTCCGGCGGTCAGCGCAAGCGCGTCGCTCTGGCCCGTGCCGTGGTCGCTCGGCCGCCGATCATTCTTTACGACGAGCCGACGGCAGGCCTGGACCCGGTGACCACGGCCAAGGTCTATGAGCTGCTGCAGCGCGAGCGGGCCGCGACCGGGGCGACGGTGATCATTGTCTCTAGCGATATTCCGGCGCTGCGCGAATTTGCCCCGCGTCTCTTGATGCTTTATCGTGGCCGACTCGTTTATGATGGCTTGGCGGCACACGTTGAAGAGACCACTGACCCAGTGGTGCGCCAGTTCATCCGCGGGGACCTGCACGGTCCACTCTAAGCAGCCGAGTTCCCACTCTTTTTAGCCACAAAATAGATCGAAGCGCGGGTCCGACCGTTGTCAGACCGGCGTGTTACAAAAGTTCTCGCTTGGTCGCAATCAGCGACGGCGAAGACCGAAGCCAGGCTGGCTTTGGTCGCCCCGGGCCGGCCTCAACCCCAAAGAGCACGAGGTCTGTACGGTCCGCCAAGCAGGGGATGGGGAGCGCCCCGAGCGCTCCCGCAGAAACGGAGAAGTGAAGATGAGTCGCCTTGCTGAATCCAAGAACCAGAAGCTGCGTGCCGCGTTCCTGCGGCTCCTTGCCGCGACCCAGAGCCGCGCCGAGGAGCGGCGGCCCAGCGTCCGCGATCTGGCCCCGGCGAACCCCGCCCGGGATGACCGCCAAAGCGCCGCCGACGCCACCGACCCCGAGTCCGAGCGCGAGCGGACCGACGCGGCGCGCCTGGAGTGGACACTACGCATTATGTCGTAGAAAGCCGGGCCGGAGCCGGGCGCTGACCCCTGTGGCAGCCCCCCGGCTCCCACCTGCGAGGGGGGGAAGGTCGGTAACCGCGGTCCAACCTGCTCAACCTGATGCAATTTTCGTATGGTTCACGATATATTTTTCATGTGATAAGCCCTGAATCTTCGTCGTCTCCCCCCTCGACCCCGCGGGCTACGCTGCGGACTCTCCCGGGGAAACCTGCCAAACGAGCGCGACTCTGGCTGCCCTCGCTGGTGCTGGGCCTTGCGACCGGTCTGGCGGCGGCTGTGGCCCAGCCCCGCCTCGCCGCTGCCGACGAGGCGCTGGATGCCGCCCGCAAGCGCTACGAGGTCGGCGAGCGCCACTACGTCGAAGGCCGCTACTGGCAGGCCGGCAAGGCCTTCGAGGAGGCCTACAACCTCTCGAAGCGTGGCGATCTGCTATTCAACGCCGGCCGGGCCTACGATCGCGGCGAGTACGCGGTGCGGGCCATCGAGTCGTATCAGGGCTATCTCAACTCGGTGTCCGACGCGCCGGATCGCGGCGCGATTGAGAAGCGCATCCGTGAGCTACAGGCCACCCTGGCCAAGCTGATGGTCGTCATCGATGAGAAGGCCTACATCCTCATCGACGGTCACGAGATCGGTCGCACGCCGCTGGGGGCGCCGATCGACATGGACAGCGGCTACCACCGCCTGACGGTGCGCAAGGACAACCTGTCCTGGAGTAAAGAGCAGCAGTTCAACGCCGGCGAGACCTATCGCTTCGAAGTGACGCTGACCGATAGCAAGAGCGATCCCGGGGGTCTCGACAGCGGCACCGAAGAAGAGAACTCGCGGCTGCGCACGCCGCCGCGGCGCTTTGCGGCGGTGCTGGGCGTCGGCGGGGCCATCGACGTCGCCGGGGGCGGTTTTCCGCCGCACCAGGTGGCGATGACGCTGGGCCTGGACTATCGCGCTCGCCTGCGGTCGAACTACGCCATCGACATCATGATGCGCGTGCCCTTCGAACTCGCGAACGGCTGGCGCAACGCCGGCTTCACGCTGGGGGCGCGCGCCGCCATCTTCCCGACCCCTCGCCTGCCTCTCGAAATTTACTTCGAGCTGGGGGCCGGTCTGGGCGTGCTGGAGTCCTCGGTCAAGAAGCTTCCCGACGGCAAGGGCGCTTGCTCGACCGCCGGCGCGCTGAACCCCTGCTCGCTGTACGGCGTGCGCCTGAATCCGGCCCTAGGCATTGCCTATCGCGTCGTCTCGGCGTTCGAGATCCGCGCCGAGCTTCTGGGCGCCGACATCAACCTGACCAGCCCCGTCGTCGATCCTCGCCTGCGCTTCATGGCCGCGGGCGCCTTCCGCTTCCTGTAGCCGCGCGCGGTTCGCCCGCCTCCCAGCCCTCCAGACCGCTTCCCAGTTGCTGCCACCCGAGCCGCGTGTGCATGCGGCTGTGCGCGCCTGTGCGCAAGCCTTGCTGGCTGGCAGGGCAGGCCGAACATCCTGCGCGTCGCTTGCCCTGGCTAGCGAAAACTCCGTCGGAGATTCGCGAAATCGCTTGGCCCGGAGATTGCGAAGTCAACTTCACAGAACCCCGGAAACCAAGAGGAAATCGACCATGGCAAAGACCCTTCCCCTGCTTCAGATTGGCGCGCTGTCTTCTCTCCTGCTTGCGGCTTGCGGCTCGGCTGATGACTTCGATGTGACCTCGCTGCCGGTGGCCAGCGAAGACGACAAGAGCGACGCCGCCGCCAAGAGCCCGCTGACCTGGACACGGCCCAGCGCCTACAGCGTGGTCTGCGTGCGTCATCCCTGCGCCACGCACATGACGTTCGACGTCAACACCGCCGCCAGTCACTTGGTCTACGCTTACGACTTCCGGGCCCTCAAGCTGTCCTCGGGCGACGAGCAGAACGCGCAGGCACTGGCATCCAACATGCTGCTCTACGGTCGTTACACCTCGGTCAAGGTGGCCGGCGAGCCGATGGAGGTCTATCAGGTGACGCGCGCCAATATGCGGGTCAGCGATCGCAGCGA